>JBDSMV010000307.1:0-6785 GCA_039915715.1 Rubrivivax sp.
CTTGGCGTAGTGGTCGCTCCAGCCGACCTTCTTCGTCGCGTGAAACTCTTGCGCGATGACCTCAAACGTGTCGTTCGAGTCGAAGCGGTTGCTCAGTCGCTCAAGCTGCCGTTCGAGCACCGGATCGGCACCGCGCTGTTGTTGCTTCCTTGCGTCGTCTCGCGACGCTCGCGCGTCCTTGAGACCCACGTCAGGGTAGCTGCCAAGCGCGAGGCGCTTTTCCTTGCCATCGAACCGGAACTTCCAGAACCAGCGCTTCGAGCCCGAAGGCGCGACCTCAAGGTAGAGGCCACCTGCATCAGCAAGCCGTTCGCGGGCGTGGTCTGCAGGGCAGAGGGCGTTTTTGCACTGTTTGTCGGTGAGCATGGGGGAACAAAACTCCGAATGGTCCGAAAACCGCCATTCGTTCCCCCACATGTTCCCCCGCATCCGCTGAGCTGCCGTGAGACGGCAGGAACCTTCCAAAGACAATCGACCAGCCAAGTCGTTGATTTACCGTGGAAGTTGGTCCTTGGTGAGACCGTATGAAGCGAGACCTTGGGGTGGCTGATGGGGCTCGAACCCACGACAACCAGAATCACAATCTGGGACTCTACCAACTGAGCTACAGCCACCGCCGAAGCCGCGAGTATAGCGATCGGCGCGACCGGGGCCTCAACGTGATGGGACCGCCGGTCCCGCCAACGCAGACGGCGACGCGGTGAGCTTCGCGTTGAAGCGCTGTTTCAACGAATCCAGATAGGCCGCCGATTCCGCGGCCGCCCAGGTGCGGGTGTATTGGCGCTTCAGCCCATCATCGCCGCCCGGCACGGCCTCCCTCGGCAGCACCTGCATCACGCGAACCACCGCATAACCCTGCGCACCCAGGTCGACGCCGGCCACTGCTGGCAGCTTCGATGCGTCGACGCCGAGTGCGGCGTCGAGCACCTTGCGTTGCAGGCCCTGGGGTTGGGCACGCGACACCGTCAACAATTCCGACAACGACTCGGTGGGGTTGGTGCGCAAGGCAGCCAGCCGCTCCTGGCCTTGCTTCAATGCCAGCGCGGTACTTTCACGCTGCATCACCGCTGCGCGAACGCGGTCGCGAACCTCGTCGAGCGCCAGCGTGCGGGCGGGTGAATGCGCCATCATCCGTGCCGACACCAGCTGGTTGGGTGCGGTCTCGACCGCATCGGCATTGCGCTTGTTGCGCAGCACGTCGTTGCCGAAGATCTCGTCGAGCAGCTTGGCCGATGCCAGCGGCCCGGTGGTCCCAGGAATCGGGGTGCGGAAGACCTTGGCCGTCTTGATCTCGAGCTTGAGCTTGTCGACCACGGGTTGCAGGCTGTCGCTCTGCTCGTAGACCGTGTTGGTGAACTGTTCGGCAGCTTCAGCCCAGCGGCGCTGCGCCTGGGCGCGGCGCAGTTCGGCAGTGATCTCCGGCCGCACCGACTCGAACGGCCGTGCCTGCCCGCCGCGCACATCCGTCAGATGGATGATGTGAAAGCCGAAGTCGGATTCGACGATGCCGCTGATCTCGCCCGGCTTGAGACCGAACATCGCGTCTTCGAAGGGCTTGACGGTCATGCCGCGGCGCATGAAGTCGAGGTCGCCGCCTGACGCGGCCGACCCAGTGTCGCTCGAATTCTTGCGCGCCACTTCGGCGAAGCTGCCCGGAGCCGCCTTGACCTGCGTCAGCAGGGCTTCGGCCCTGGCGCGTGCCGCCGCGCGTTCAGCAGTCGGAGCATCGGGCTCGGCCTTGATCAGAATGTGGCTGGCGCGGCGTTCTTCAGGTGCGGTGTAGCGGCTCGCGTTCTCGGCATAGAAGCGGCGCTCGTCAGCATCGGTGACGGTGATCGACCGCGCGATCGCGTCGAGGTCCAGCACCACGTACTGGATGGTCGCCTGCTCGGGCGCCTGAAACTGCGCGGTGTTGGCTTGGTAGTAGGCCTCGACCTCGGCATCGGTGACCTGCACGCGATCCCGGTACGACGCCGGGTCGAATCGCTGGATCTGCAGTTCACGACGCTGCAGCAACGGGTCCAGCGCGGCGTTGACGACGACCGACGGCGGTTGCACGCTTTCAATCACGCCGTTGATGACCTGACGCGAAGCGAACTCCTGACGCAGGCGCTGGTCGAAAAGTTCAGGGCTCATGCCCTGGGCGGCCAGCAGTTCGCGGCTCAGGCGGCCGTCCGGCCCGCGCAGGCCCACGAACTGCGGGTCGCTGTCGAACAGCCGCACCATGCGCACCGGCGTCGGATAGAGCTGCATCTTGTCGGCTGCCGCCAGCAGCACACGATCACGCACCAGGCTGTCCAGCACCTCGCGCCGCACCTGCGGCGAATCCAACTGCGCCGGGTCGGCGGTGGGATTCTCCTGGCGCACGCGGTCGGCATAGCGCCGCACCGCGTTGTCGAGTTCGGCCCGTGTGATGCCTTGCCCTGCCACCTTGGCGACATCGGCATTGGCTGCATCCGTGAAGCCCGCATATCCCTGCACACCGAAGAAGATGAACGACGGAATGATCAGCAACAGCATGAAGCCGAGCATCAGTCGGGTGTGGGTGCGGATGAACTCGAACATCGGATGGAATCTCGGGGGGTTGGTCGTGACACGACGACCCGGGCAGCCGACGATCGGGCCGCAGCGTGGGCCGAAATTCTAAGGGGACTGGTGGGTGCTGACGGGTTCGAACCGCCGACCTACGCCTTGTAAGGGCGCCGCTCTACCGGCTGAGCTAAGCACCCTGCGAAGGGATCAGAGTGCGTCGCGCAAACCCTTGCCGGGTCTGAACTTCGGCACTTTGGCGGCCTTGATCTTGATCGGTGCACCGGTGCGCGGGTTGCGCCCGGTGCGGGCGGCTCGTTTGGGCGCAGTGAACGTTCCGAAGCCGGTGATGGTGACGCTGCCGCCCTTCTTCAGGGTGGTCTTGACGGCACCGATGACCGCTTCGAGCGACCGGCCAGCCGCAGCCTTGGAAAGGTCGGCCTGCTTGGCGATGTGCTCGATCAGTTCACTCTTGTTCACTTCGCGATCCCCTCAAGTGTTATGTGGACCGGATGCGGAAGGTGCATCCCGGGTGCTTTGCCTGCTGCCGAACGCTGCGGCTCCGACCGCGCCGCCATGCCGATGAGGCCCGGGGTCGAGCATTAAATCCTGCGTGATTCCGCAGTGTCAAGCCGAGGCCGGATTCTAGGTGCACCCAACTGCAACCGGAATGCGCCGTGACTGCATAGCCGGGCCGGTTGTGCGCCGGATGCAACGACTGCTGCAGTGGCACATCCGATGGCAGCGGTCGGCATCCGGCGGTCAGCGTCGATTCGCGCTTGTTGCACGGCCCCGTGCAGATCCCGGCGCACGCACGACCAGCAGCACGCCGATGGCTGTCAGCACCAACCCCCCGATCACTGCGACACCCAGCTCTTCTCTGAACAGCCATGCCGCCAGCACCGCGGTGCAGGGGGGCACCAGGTACATCAGACTGGCGACGGCGGTCGCCGCCCCTCGCTGGATCATCAGGTAGAGCAGCGAGCTGCCGCCCAGCGTCAGCACCAGCACCGACCAGGCCATCGCCCCAATGAGTTCGGGATGCAGATCGAAGGTGCCGGCTTCGAGCCCCGCCAGCGGCGCTGTCACAGCCAGCGCCGCCATCAACTGCACGGTGTTGGCGGTGCGCACGTCACACGGTTGCACCCACCGCTTCTGGTACAGCGTTCCGGCGGTGATGCTGGCCAGCGCCAATACGGCAAGAGACAGATTCAGTGCCGTGGCCTGACCAGCGCCGAGCTTGTGCGCCACCACCAGCACCAGCCCCACCAGCCCCAGGCACAGCCCGACCCACTGGCGCGGGGTGATGTGGATCCGCGCAGCGGCGCTGGCCGCTTCGAGTCCGGTTCCCCAGGTGCGCGAGCGGCCCGTCAGCCACAACGCCGTCCCGATCGGCTGCAAGCCGACGATCAACGCCACCAGGCCCGCGCCCATGCCGGCCCGCACCGCCGACCAGACACCGCCGAGATAGCCCGCGTGCATCAGCACCCCCACCACTGCCAGGTGCAGCCATTGCCGCCGGCCTTGCGGCCACGCACGCCGCGCAGTGCGCGACAGGCCGATCCAGATCCCGAACGCGGCGATCGACAGCGCATAGCGCCAGGCCAGGAAATGCATCGGTGGCGCATGCGGCATGCCGAATCGCGCCACCACGAAGCCGGTGCTCCAGATCAGCACGAACACCACCGGCATCGCCCGCAGCAGGGCACTGTCTCGATCGGTCATGCGGGCGGTTCGATCATCCGCTGACCCGCTGCAACCGACGCGGTCACTGCAGACGCTGCCGGCTTCATCGGGTCTTGGCGCGAATCTCGGGAATGGCCTTTCGCAGGTAGTAAGCCATCGACCAGATCGTCAGCACCGCAGCGATCCACATCAACCACTGACCCCAGACCCGCGTGTCCAGCAGGCCGAAGAGCCGGCCGTCGAACAGCAGGAACGGAATCGCGACCATCTGCGAGACCGTCTTCAACTTTCCGAGCAGATGCACTGCCACGCTGCGCGATGCGCCGATCTGTGCCATCCATTCGCGCAATGCCGAGATTGCGATTTCGCGCCCGATGATCACCAGCGCCACCAGCGCCCCGACCCGCCCCTGCTCCAGCAGCACCAGCAGCGACGCGGTGATCAAGATCTTGTCGGCGACCGGGTCCAGAAAGGCGCCGAAGGCCGATGCCTGGTCGAGCTTTCGGGCCAGAAACCCATCGAGCCAGTCGGTGGCCGCAAACAGCACGAACAGCGCGGTGGCCACCAGGTTCTGCGTGGCGGTCTGCCAAGGCAGGTAGAAGACGCCGACGATCAGCGGAATGGCTGCGATGCGGGCCCAGGTCAGCAGCGTCGGGATCGTCAGGAACATGGGGCGATTGTGCCCATGCGAAGCGGCCCCCGGCCCGGTCGGTGGCGCCCGCACGGTCAGCGGTCGAGCGTGGCCGGCTTGAAGCGACGGTCATCGTCGAACAGGAACACCTCGACGAACTTCCACGGCTTCTTCAACTGCGACACGTCGCCGAACGGGGCTGCACGGCGCACCGCGTCGATCGCCAACTGGATCGTGTCCTTGGCCTGGCGCGGCTCTCGCAGCACCTTGATGGCGCGAACGCTGCCATCGGCATTCAGTTCGACCTCGAGCACCGGAATCGCCAGCATCGGCTCCGGTGGCTTGCCGCGATAGCTGGTGTCGGGGTGCGCGTCCAGCAAGCGCTGTGCGGCTTGCACCTTGAGCTCGATCTGACTCTGCACCGGCAACGGGGGTGGCAGCTTCGGGTAGCGCGGCGGCAGCTTGCCGGCGCCTGCCGACGCCACGGCGGAAACGCCGGGCTTGGCGGCCGTGGTCGGGGTGGTGGCCGCTGCACGGGGGGCGCTGACGGCCCGTGTCGGCGGTGATTGGGGGGACAGCGGTGGGGCAGAGAGGCTCGGAGCCGGTGCGCCCGAGTCGGTCGACGGGGCCGGCGCCGTGCCCGAGGAGGGGCGCGACATCGCATCTGCAGCGCGAACGACCTCCACTGAGACGCCGACCTGCGGCGTGGCCCCGCCAGTCGCGCAGCCTGGGAGCAACCCGCCGGCAAGGGCAAACGCAAGCGCAAGCGCGGCGATGCACCCGCGATGGCGCGAAGCCGCGGCCCATCGGTCGGCGTTGCAGGGCCACGAAGAGTCAATGCAGCGCACGGTAGATCTCCTCGGCCAGATCCTTCGAGATGCCGTCGACGCTGGCCAGGTCTTCGACCCCGGCGCTGGCCACCCCGCGCAGCCCGCCGAAGCGTTGCAGCAGGCGGGCCCGTTTGCGCGCGCCGATGCCGGGGATGTCTTCGAGCCGGCTGCCCCCTGTTCGCACGCTGGCGCGGCGCGCCCGCATGCCGGTGATGGCGAAGCGGTGCGCCTCATCGCGGATCTGAGCCACCAGCATCAGCGCTGCGCTGTCGTGGCCCAGCTGCACTTTCTTGCGGCCATCGGCAAACACCAGTTCTTCGAGCCCGACCTTGCGCCCCTCGCCTTTCTCGACCCCGACGATCAACGCCAGATCGAGCCCCAGTTCTTCGAACACGCCGCGCGCCATCGACACCTGGCCGCGGCCGCCGTCGACGAGCACCAGGTCGGGCATGCGAACCGGCCCGCGGGACGCGCGCGGGGGCTTGGCTACCGCAGCCTCGACCTCCGCTGCGGTGTCGGCAGTTGGCGTGTCGACCGCAGGCTGGACCGCTTCGGCCTGGCTGGCCGCGATCGCCTCGGCAAGGCGCGAATAACGCCGTGTCAGCACCTGTCGCATCGCCGCATAGTCGTCGCCGCCGGTGATGCCATCGATGTTGAAGCGCCGGTACTGGCTGCTCTGCATCTGGTGGCCTTCGAAAACGACGCACGACGCCTGCGTGGCTTCACCCGCGGTGTGGCTGATGTCGAAACACTCGATGCGCAGTGCGGCGGGGTCGGCCGCGTCCAGGTCGAGCGCGTCGATCAAAGCCCGCGTGCGCTGCTGCTGCGAGCCCTCTTCGGCCAGCAGCCGCGCCAGTGACAGCTCGGCACCCTTGGCCGCCATCTCGAGCCAGATGCGGCGCTGCTCGCGCGGCTGGTGCTGCGCGCGCACACGCACGCCCGACGCCGCCGACAACGCCTCTAACAGCGTCGGCGACACGGCATGACTGGTCACCAGTTGCGGCGGCACCGCCTGGCCGATGTAGTGCTGGGCGATGAAGGCTTCCAGCACGGCCGTCTCCGGCGAACGCGGGATCGCGACGCTGTCGCCGTCTTCGTCTTCGTCTTCG
>JBDSMV010000048.1:0-5613 GCA_039915715.1 Rubrivivax sp.
AGGCGCGGAAGACCTCGGCCGGATGCACCACGGCGCCCGCCGCCACCTGCGCATTGACCGCCTCGATCAGCGCCCGGCCGGCTGCGCTGCGTTGCCATGTCTGCAGCAGCGGCAACCAGTCGCCCAATGCCGCCCCGGCTTCATCTTCCAGCAACCGCGTCAGCGGCTGCGTGAGTCGGCTCAAGCGAACAGGGTGGCGAGCGCCACACCGGGCTCGGGCGCTCGCATGAACGCTTCGCCGACCAGGAATGCATGCACCCCGGCTTGCCGCATGCGCTGAACATCGGCGCGACTGTGGATGCCCGACTCGGTGATCGGCAGGCGGTCGGCCGGCATCCGCGGCAGCAGGTCCAGCGTGGTGCCCAGCGAAACCTCGAAGTTGCGCAGGTCGCGGTTGTTGATGCCCACCAGCGGGGTCTTCAGCCGCAGCGCGCGGTCGAGTTCGGCGCCGTCGTGCACTTCCACCAGCACCGCCATTCCGAGCGCCATCGCGCAGCCTTCCAGGTCGGCCATCAAGGCATCGTCGAGGCAGGCGACGATCAACAGGATGGCATCGGCGCCCATGGCACGGGATTCGACCACCTGGTATTCGTCGACCATGAAGTCCTTGCGCAGCACCGGCAGGCTGCAGGCGGCGCGCGCCAGCTGTAGCGCTTGAATCGAACCCTGAAAGAAACGCTCGTCGGTCAGCACGCTCAGGCAGGCCGCGCCGTGTTCGGCATAGCTGGTCGCGATCGCCGCGGGGTCGAAGTCAGCCCTGATCACTCCCTTGCTGGGGCTTGCTTTCTTGACCTCGGCAATCACCGCCGGCAGGCCCGCCGCGATGGGGGCCCGAAGCGCGGCTTCGAATCCGCGGCCATCGGTCAGTGCCTCGGCTTCGGCGCGCCAGCTGTGCAGGCTGCGCGCGGCCTTGGCCGCCACCAGCTCTTCTTGCTTGACGGCGACGATGCGTTGCAGGATGTCGGACATCGAATGGGGTGCTCCTCTTCGGTTGTGTTTCGGGATTGGTGTCAGCCGTCGGACCGCAGCTTCTGGCTCAGCGCCACGAACTGCGCCAGCTTGGCTTCGGCGCGGCCCGATGCGACCGCGTCGCGCGCCCGCTCGACGCCCTCGAGCACCGACGCCGCCACCCCTGCGCACAACAGCGCGGCGCCGGCATTCAGCAGCACCACGTCGCGCACGGGGCCGTCTTCGTTGGCCAACGCACGCCGCACGCAGGCGACCGATTCTTGCGTGTTCGCCACCTTCAGCGACCGCGCGTCGTAGACCGGCAGGCCGAAGTCGCTGGGATGGACACGGGTTTCGGACACCTGACCGTTCTTCAATTCGCCCACCGCGGTTTCGCCGGACAGCGATATCTCGTCCATGCCGTCCAGGCCATGCACCACCATCACATGCTCGCTGCCCAGCCGCTGCAGCACGCGCACCAGGATGCCCACCAGATCGGGATGGAACACCCCTAGCAACTGGTTCGGGGCGCCGGCCGGGTTGGTCAGCGGACCCAGGATGTTGAACAGCGTGCGCACGCCGAGTTCCTTCCTCACCGGTGCGGCATGCTTCATCGCTGCATGGTGGTTGGGCGCGTACATGTAGGCGATGCCGGTTTCTTCCAGGCACATCGCCACCTGGGCCGGCTTCAGCATGATGTTGGCGCCGAGCGCTTCCATGACATCGGCCGACCCCGAGGTCGACGACACGCTGCGGCCCGCATGCTTGGCCACCCGGGCGCCGGCTGCCGCCGCGACGAAGATCGACGCGGTGCTGATGTTGAAGGAGTGCGAACGGTCGCCCCCGGTGCCGACGATGTCGACCAGCCCGGTCCGGTCGGCCACCGGCACCGGGGTCGCGAACTCGCGCATCACCTGGGCCGCGGCAGCGATCTCGCCCACCGTCTCCTTCTTGACCCGCAGCGCCACCGTCAACGCCGCGATCATCAAAGGCGACATCTCGCCGCCCATGATGCGGCGCATCAGCGCCAGCATCTCGTCGTGGAACAGTTCGCGGTGTTCGATCAGGCGCGTCAGGGCTTCGGTGTCGGTGATCGGCATGGTGCGGTCTTTTGATGGGTTAGAGGGTCTGGCGCAGCACCGCGACCGCGCGCTGGATGTCGCTGGTCGACACACCCAGGTGGGTCACGAAGCGCAGCTTGTAGAGGCCCGTGCACAGCACACCGGCCTCGCGCAGGCGGTCGACCACGCCCGGCGCCTTTTCCGGTGCCAAATCGACGAAGACGATGTTGGTCTGCGGGCGTCCAGCGCTCACGCCTGGCAAACCTGTCAAGCCCTCGGCCAACATGCGCGCATGCGCATGGTCGTCGGCGAGGCGGTCGATGTGATGGTCCAGCGCATGCGTCGCCGCTGCGGCCAGCACGCCGGCTTGGCGCATGCCGCCGCCGACCATCTTGCGGATGCGGTGGGCTTTGGCGATGAAGTTCTTCGATCCGAGCAGGGCCGAGCCCACCGGCGCGCCCAGCCCCTTGCTGAAGCACACCGAGACGCTGTCGAAATGGCTGGCGATGCGGCGGGCCTGCACGCGTGGATCGTCGCCGGCATCACCTCCTGCGGCCACCGAAGCCACCGCAGCATTGAAGAGCCGCGCGCCGTCCAGGTGCGTGGCCAGACCGCGCCGCTTGGCCAGCGCGGTGGCGGCTTCGATGTAGGTCAACGGCAGCACCTGCCCACCCCAGGTGTTCTCCAGCGTCAGCAACCGCGTCTTCGCGAAGTGCGCGTCGTCGGGCTTGATCGCGGCTTCGATGTCGGCGAGCACTATCGATCCGTCGGGCTGATTCGGCAACGGCTGGGGCTGGATGCTGCCCAGTACCGCCCCGCCGCCGCCTTCCCAGCGGTAGGTGTGGGCCATCTGGCCGACGATGTATTCGTCACCGCGCTGGCAATGCGCCATCAGCGCGCACAGGTTGCTCTGGGTGCCGGTGGGCACGAACAGCGCGGCTTCGAAGCCCAGCATCGCGGCGATCCGTACCTGCAGCGCGTTGACGCTCGGGTCGTCTCCGAAGACATCGTCGCCAACCTCGGCTGCGGCCATCGCAGCGCGCATGGCCGCCGTCGGCTTTGTGACCGTGTCGCTTCGCAGATCGATCATGCCCGGTGCTCCAGGAAATTCTTCAACATCGCGTGTCCATGCTCGCTGAGGATCGATTCGGGGTGGAACTGCACCCCCTCCAGCGGCGTCGCGGAGCCGGCGAGTTCGCGGTGACGCAAGCCCATGATCTCGCCGTCGTCGGTGCTGGCGCTGACTTCCAGCATGGTTGGCAGGCTGCTGCGCTCGACCGCCAGCGAGTGGTAGCGGATGACGCTGAACCGATCTGGCAGATCGCTGAACACACCGCGCCGGTCGGTGGCGATGGTGCTGGCCTTGCCATGCATCTGCAGCTGTGCCCTCACCACCTTACCGCCCAGCGCGGCGCCGATCGCCTGATGGCCCAGGCACACGCCCAAGAGTGGCAACTTGCCCATGAAGTGCAGGATCGATTCGACGCAGACCCCCGCCTCGGCTGGTGAACAGGGCCCCGGCGACAACACGATGCGGTCGGGCCGCAGGTCGGCCATGCCAGCCACGTCGATCTGGTCGTTGCGGAACACCCGCACGTCCTCGCCCAACTCGGCGAAGTACTGCACCAGGTTGTAGGTGAAGCTGTCGTAGTTGTCGATCATCAACAGCATGTTCAGAACCCCTCCTCGACCAGCTCGGCCGCACGGATCAACGCTCTGGCCTTGGCTTCGGTTTCCTGCCATTCGAGTTCGGCCACCGAGTCGGCGACGATGCCGGCTGCGGCCTGCACGTACAGCGTGCCGTCCTTGACGATGCCGGTCCGGATGGCAATCGCCACATCCATGTCGCCAGCGAAGCTCAGGTAGCCGCAAGCGCCGCCGTAGATCCCGCGCTTGACAGGCTCCAGCTCGTCGATGATCTCCATCGCCCGCACCTTCGGCGCCCCGGTCAAGGTGCCGGCAGGGAAGGTGGCGCGCAGCACGTCGAGCCCGGTCATGCCGTCTTTCAGCAGGCCTTCGACATTGCTGACGATGTGCATGACATGTGAATAGCGTTCGATCGCAAATGCCTCGGTCACCTTGACGCTGCCGGTCTTGGCGATGCGGCCGATGTCGTTGCGCGCCAGGTCGATCAGCATCAGGTGCTCGGCACGCTCTTTCGGGTCGGCCGACAACTCGGCTTCCAGCACCTGGTCGGCAGCCGGGGTGGCGCCGCGCTTTCGGGTACCCGCGAGCGGTCGGATCGTGACCTTGTCGCCATCCGGAGTGGCTTCCTTGCGCACCAGGATCTCGGGGCTGGCGCCGACGATCTGGAAGTCACCCAGGTCGTAGAAGTACATGTACGGCGACGGGTTCAAAGAACGCAAGGCGCGGTACAGCGACAGCGGGCTCGCGTCGTAGCGCTTGTGCAGCCGCTGGCCGATCTGCACCTGCATCATGTCGCCGGCCGCAATGTAGTTCTTGGCCACCGCCACCGCGGCCAGGTAGTCGGCCTTGTCGAAGCTGCGCTGCACCGGTTCGGCCCGGCCGCGTGCGACCGCGGGCGCGGTGACGCTGTCACGCAGGCGGTCGGTCAGAGACGAAAGCCGCCGTTTGGCGCCGCAATACGCATCGGGCCGCGACGGATCGGCATAGACGATCAGGTACAGCCGCCCCGACAGGTTGTCGATCACCGCCAGCTCTTCGGTTTGCAGCAGCAGGATGTCGGGGGTGTCGATGCCGCCGGACTTCCAGGTGTCGGCCAGGCGCGGTTCGATGTAGCGCACCGCGTCGTAGCCGAAATAACCCGCCAGCCCGCCGCAGAAACGCGGCATGCCGGGCCGTAGCGCCACCTTGAAGCGCTGCTGGTAGGCGGCGATGAAGTCGAGCGGGTTGCCTTTGTGGGTCTCAACCACCTGCCCGTCGGTCACCACCTCGGCGTGGAAACCGCGCGCCTGCAGCAGTGTCTTCGCCGGCAGGCCGATGAAGGAGTAGCGGCCGAAACGTTCCCCACCCACCACCGACTCCAGCAGAAAGCTCAAGGGCTGGCTGGCCGCCAGCTTCAGGTACAGCGACAGCGGAGTCTCAAGATCGGCGAAGGCCTCGGCGATCAGCGGAATGCGGTTGTAGCCCTGCGCGGCCAGGCTCTGGAATTCGAGGTCGGTGATCACGTCCTGCACCTGCAGCTAAGAGAAGTCGGTGGGGTGCCTGGCGCCGGTGGCAACTCGGGCATCGTGTCTGGGTCGTTGGACTTTGGACTTGACCCAGTTCCAGGCGCCCGATAGGGGCACCTTGCGCTTCAACGGCTTGCGGGCGGACGGCGCCAGGGCCAGGCTCCGCGGCCAGAAAGGCCAGAGCGGCAGAGCCGGTCTAAAGAGGTGTCGGACATGGCGCGCTCAGTCTAGCAGCGGTGTCGCCAACGGGCCGCGTTTGCAAACTGCGTTGGCAGACTGCGCTTACAACCCGCCCGCACATCCGCGTTGTCAAACCCGCGCAGCTTTCACTCAAGCAGGCGGCGGTCCGAGCAAGTCCGGCAACTCGTCGATGCGGTCGATCACCGCGTCGGCACCGGCTGCCGATGCCGGCTCGCCATGGTTGTAGCCATAGGACAGCAACACCACCGGGC
>JBDSMV010000309.1:0-3482 GCA_039915715.1 Rubrivivax sp.
GCCAACGCGCTAGCAAAGTTGCCACCGCAGTCGGACGAGGCCAAGGCCAAGGCCGCCGAAACAGCGGCCAAGGCAGCCTGGACCGGCAGGGTCGGCGCCTACCAGCTGTGCCAGGTGCAGAACCGCATTGCCGGCAACCACCGCTCCAGTGGTGGTGCCTCGGCTTCTGTTTCCGCGTCTGCATCGGCGCCTGCATCAGCGTCTGCTTCAACCTCCGCAGCGGTCGCGACACCGGCATGTACCGATCCGGGGGCGTTTGCCTACAACGCCGAGAAAGCGGCGCCGCCACTCGAAGCCGCCGGGGCGCATTCGCCGGCCGCCACCGCCACGGCGCCGCCGAGCAGCAAAACGCCTGACGCCGAGCAAAAACCGGCCCCGAAGCTCGAAGCCGCCGGCGCGCATTCACCGGCTGCCACGGCCGCAGCGCCGCCGACCATCAAGACCCCAGCGGCCGAGCAGAAGCCGGCGCCGAAATAGTCGCCATCGGCTCGGCGGGCCTCGGTCCCCGGGTGCCGTCTTGACCAGCGTCGCTGACGGTCCACGGCCGAGAGGGCATGATGCCCCGATGTCGCCGAACCCAAACCCAGCCCCCGCGGCCTTCGAAGCGCCTGCGCTGGTTACCGCAGTGGGAGGCGCGCCGCGCCTGAGCGCCGCCACCGTCGAGTTGCTGCGCCAGATCAATGTGGTCGACGAATACGGCGAGCGGCGCCAGATCCACATTCCAGCAGAACGCCCGCTGACGGTCTATGTCGACAAGCGCGAACTCGTCACGCTGATGACGCTCGGCGCCAGCCCCGAACTGCTGGTGCTCGGCTACTTGCGCAACCAGCGCCTGGTCGATCGCGTGCAAGACATCGAATCGGTGACCGTCGATTGGGATGTGGACGCGGCAGCGGTGCGTACCCATGCCGGGCTGCCCGACATCGAAGCCCGCACGGCGCACCGCGTCGTCACCACCGGCTGTGGCCAGGGCACGGTGTTCGGCGACGTGCTCTCACAGGCCAGCAACGTGCGTTTGCCAGACGCGTCCACGGCGCGCATCCGCCAGTCAACGCTGACCCGAATGCTGGAGACCATGCGCCATAGAGACAGCATCCACCGCAAGGCCGGATCGGTGCACGGTTGTGCCCTGTTCCGCGGAACCGAGATGCTGGTGTTTGTGGAAGACGTGGGTCGCCACAACGCCATCGACACCATTGCCGGCTGGATGGCCATGCACGGCGTGGATGGCGCCGACAAGGCCTTCTACACCACCGGCCGCCTGACGAGCGAGATGGTGATGAAAGCCGCCGGACTGGGCGTGCCGATCATCGTTTCGCGCAACGGCGTCACCGCCATGGGCCACGACCTGGCGTCGCAGCTCGGCATGACGCTGTTCGGACGGGCCGCCAATCGACACTTCCTTTGCTACACCGGCGCCGAGCGCTTCGACGCCGAACCCGAAGCGCAGCGCACGCCCGTCAGGGTGGTGGCCGGATAGTCTTCGTGCCTGGGGTCAACCGATCCCTTCGAACAGCCAGATATCGACCGCTTCGCCCTGCGCCACCGAGCCCTGGTCGTGACCCAGCACGATCAGCGCATTGGCTTCGCTCATGCTGCGCAGCACGCCGGCACCTTGCGAACCCGCTAACCGTACCTGCCAGCCGCCGGCGGGGTCGAGCTCGACGATGCCGCGTTGGAACTCGGTTCGGCCGGGCCGCTTGCGGATGGCCTGTGCGCTGGGGGCCTGCAGCAGCGGCACCGGCTCGGGTGACGCGCCGGCCAGCGTCAGCAATGCGTCGCGCACCAAAGCATGGAAGGTCACCAGCGCCGCCACCGGGTTGCCCGGCAGCGCACAGAGCCACGCCGGCACCGCTGAATCGGCGCGCGCCAGCGGTCCGAAAGCAAAGGGGCGCCCGGGCCGCATGGCGACTTTCCAGAACGCCACTTCGCCGACTTGCGCCAGCACGTCGCGGGTGTGGTCGGCGTCGCCCATACTGACGCCGCCGCTGGTCAGCACCACGTCGGCGCGCGTCAATGCCAGGGCCAGCGTGGCGCGCAAGGCGACGGGGTCATCAGCCACCAGGCCGAGGTCGACCACTTCGACCTGCAGACGCTGCAGCGACGCCATCAGGCTGTAGCGATTGCTGTCGTAGACGCAGCCGGGATCGAGCGGCTGCCCCAGCGTGCGCAGTTCGTCGCCGGTGGAAAACAGCGCCACCCGCAATGGCCTATAGACCGTCACCGACTCGATACCGAGCGACGCGACCAGACCGATGTCGGCGGGCCGCAGGCGCCGCCCGCGCTGCAATGCCGGCTTGCCACGCGCCAGGTCTTCGCCGCGGTGGCGGCGGTTGTCACCGGGGCGCAGCGTGCCCGGGGCGATGCGCACCTGTTGTGCCCCAGGTTCACCCTGCAAATTGCACAACTCGTGCGGCACCACGGTGTCCAGCGCAGCCGGCATCACGGCGCCGGTCATGATGCGCACACACTCGCCGCGGTCGACGGCGCCAGCGAAAGGCGCACCGGCAGAAGCGATGCCGACCACCTGCAGCACCGTGGCTGCGTCGGCTTCCAGCGCCAGACCGTCGAATGCATAGCCGTCCATCGCCGAGTTGTCGTGCGCCGGCACGTCGATCGGCGAAACCACGTCAGCCGCCAGCACCCGCCCCAGCGCGTTCGACAGCGGCACCGCCTGCGTGTCGGTCAACGGGCGCAGACGCGCTGCGATGGCGGCCCGCGCTTCGAAGACTGTGAGTTGATGCTCACCGGCAGACAGCGGCGAGGGTCCGAGTGTCGACATGGGCAGTTTCCAGTACGGCTGAACGGCTTCATTCTGCCCCGGCACGCTATGCAGTCGCGTTCATATCGCCAGCGACGCAGCCCGCCGCAAGAATGCGTCCTTCAACACGGCCTGTATGGAATCGATCTCACAAAGCCTGCTGCTGGCATCACAGCTGATTCGCCACGCCGACGCTGCGTTGCTGCAGATCGTCGGCTTGTCGCTGCGGGTCAGTGCCAGCGCCTGCGTGCTGGGACTGATCGTCGGCCTGGCTTTCGGTGCCTGGCTTGCGGCCGTGCGGTTTCCAGGTCAGGCCGTGGTGGTGTGGCTGCTGAACACGTTGCTGGCGTTGCCCGCGGTCGTGGTGGGTCTGCTGGTGTACCTGCTGTTCTCGCGTGCCGGGCCGCTGGGCGCCTTCGGCATCTTGTTCACGCCGCCGGTGATGGTGGTGGCGCAGTGCATCCTGATCGTGCCGTTGATTGCAGCGTTGTCGCGCCGCGTGGTGATCGACGCGTTGCGAGAAGGCGGCGACCAGTTGCGATCGCTCGGCGCCGGGCCCCTGTTGGCGGCGGCGCTGATGCTGCTGCACCAGCGCTTCGCGGTACTGACGATCGGCCTGACGGCGTTCGGCCGCGCCAGTGCCGAAGTCGGCGCAGTGATGATCGTCGGCGGCAATATCGACGGCGTGACACGGGTCATGACCACCGCGATCGCGCTGGAG
>JBDSMV010000063.1:0-11229 GCA_039915715.1 Rubrivivax sp.
CGATCGGGTGAAAGGCGCGAACTCACCCCCGCGTTGAACCCCGCACCACCAACCGCGGCTCTGGAACCACCGCCGCATCGCCCCGGGGCGCATCACCCACTACCGCGGCCAACAGCAGCGTCATTGCCGCCGCACCCATCGCATCGGCATGCAGATCCACGCTGGTCAGCGCGGGTAACAGGTAGCGGCCGAACGGCATGTTGCCGATGCCTGCCACCGACACCGCGGCCGGCACCGCAATGCCCAGCGCGCGGGCCTCACTGACCAAGCCCATCGCCAACGCATCGTTGCAGGCGATGACGGCATCGGGCCGCCCGCGGCTCAGCAGCACGGCCGACGCGGCTGCGGCGCCGGCTGCGGCGCTGGCAGCGGCTGCGTGGTGCAGCACCGGGGGCGGCAGCGCGGCGTCGGCCAGCGCTTCCCGCACCCCCTGCAGGCGCGCCTCACTGCCAGCTTGGTCATCACAAGCCAAAAAGGCGATGCGGCGGTGACCGTGGGCGATCAGGTAGCGCGCCAGCAGCGCACCCGCCATGCGTTGCGGCGGGTGCGCGGCGTCTGCCTCCATCCCGTCCAGGTCGACCTGAGGCCGTGGGTCGCTGGCCAGCCGCGCCAGTGCATCGGGTGGCAGCGACGCGGCCAGCACCAGACCGTCGATCTGCATGGCCAGCACGCGTTCGACCTCGCGCAGGGCCGCGCCGCTGTGCAGAACCGGGTCGACGCAGATCAGGTCGTGCCCGCCGGCGAGCGCCACGCGGCACAGGCCTTTGACCAATGCGGCCGCATGCGCACTGCCGACGCCGGCCACCAGCGCGGCCACCGCACCCGACCGGCCAGTGGACATGCTGCGTGCCACCGGGTGGGAGTGGTAGCCGGTGGCAGTGATGGCCGCCGCGATGCGGCCCTCGACCTCGGCTGTGAAGCGTTGCTTGCGGTTGACATAGCGCGACACCGTGGCCACCGACACCCGCGCCATGGCCGCGACATCGCGGATGGTGGCGCGTTGGGTGGTCGGGATGTCGGCTGGTGAGGCTGCGGCAACGCGCGGGGACGGCATGGGCGGCAGCATATCGCCGCGGTTCGATGCGGCGGCCTGTGCCCCGCCCGGTCAGAACTTCGCCCGCAACCCCACCGAATAGCGCCGCTCCGACAGCGCATAACTGTTCAGCGCCACGGCCCCGGTCTGGCTGAACTCGACCGTGGCCGAATCTTTGGGCATCAGGTTTTGCGCCTGCAGCTGAATCGACAGCCGCTTGCTCAACTCGTAGCCGAACTGCACGTCCAGCTGCGACCGCTTGTCGACATAGTCGGGCCGGCCCTGCGTGAACGAGAACGCGGCCTTGTCGCGGAAGTTGTAGGCCACACGGGCCGACAGCGGGCCTTTTTCATAGAGGCCGATCAGGTTGTAGCTGTTCTTCGACACGCCCACCAGCGGGATGCCGCCGTCGCCCTTGGCGTCGGAATACGTGTAGTTCGCAATCACGCCGAAGCCGTCGAACGGTGCCGGCAGAAAGTCGAAGAAGCGTTGGATGCCCAGCTCCAGCCCCTTGACCTTGGCGCTGCCGACGTTGGACGGGCGGGTGTACGGGATCGGCCCGAGGTCTTCGAAGCCGGCGAAGGTTTCCAGGATGGTGTTGTCGGCCACCACGTCCTTCACATCCTTGTAGAACACCGCACCAGAGATCAATGCGCTGCGCCCGCCATAGAGCTCGAACGAGACATCGAAGTTGTTCGACAGCGTTGGCGTCAGCGTGGCGTTTCCGCCAGTGGCGCTGCGGTTGCTGAAGTTGACGAACAGCGATGGTGCCAGCTCGGCGATGCCGGCTTGCTGCAGCGTGCGCGCTGCTGCCGCCCGGATCAGGAAGTCGTTGGTGATGTGGAAGACGATGTTGGCACTTGGCAGCACGTTGGTGTACTTGTTGGTGTCCAGCGTCGGTGTCACGCCTTGCGCCAAGGTTGTCACCTTGAAGTCGGTGCTGATGCTGCGCAGGCCCACGTTGGCCTGCACCGGCAGGCCAGCGATCTCGGTGTCGAAGTCGGCCATCACATACGCGGCGATTGCCTTCTCCGACAGGTCGTAGTCGCGTGCGGCATTGCGGTCCAGCGGGCCACCGCCAGTGGCGCGCTGCAGCACATAGTCGCGGTCGTGCAGGGTGCTCAGGAAGGTGCGCGGAAAGTTGCCCGGCACACCGCTCAGGAAGTCGTTACCTCCATAGCTCGTGACATAAGGCAGGGCTTCGGCGCGGGTGGGGGTGACCTGGCTGCGAAAGGCTTCGGACTTGGCGTCGAGTTCGCGATAACGCAAGCCGCCGCTGACGCTCTTCAGAAAGCCCTGCGGAAAGCCGTAGCTGACATCGACCTTGGCCACTTTCTCGTCCAGGCTGGCCACCAGCCGGTTGGCGCGAATCTGCGAGATGTTGTAGTTGGCCGGCGAGCTGACGTCGTAGCTGCCCAGGTTCAGACTGGGCACCACGCCGGCGCGGTAGTCGAAGGTGCCCGGCACGTTGCGGTTGATCGAGTCCAGCGTGATCTGGCGGATGGTCTGGTCGAGCGTGCCGCGGCTGCTGCTGAGGTCGGTCTTGACCGTGAACAAACCGGGCTTCCAACTGGTGCTCAGCGCATAAAGCTGGCTGACGGTGGGCTCGGCGCGGTACAGACCCGCTTGCTGCAGGTTGCCGGTAGAGGTTCCGGCGACGATGAAGTTGTCCTGGAAGCTCGGGTTGGTGATGGCCTTGTTGACATAGCGCCACTCCAGAAAGTCCTGCTCGCGTTCGGTTTTCAGTTTCGAGTAGATGCCTTCCAGCAGGATGTCGAAGTTGGGATGCGGGCGCCATTGCAAGCCTGCGTTGACACCGGCGCGGGTGCGGTCGACCGTGAACTGTTCGTAGTGGATGCGATCGCCACTGATGTCGGGCTGGCCGTCTGCGTTCAGGTCGGGCTGGGTGCCGGGTGCGGTGCCGGCACCGATGCGCGTGCGGGTGAAGAAGTTGTTGCGCTCGAAGGCTTGCGTCAACGTGGTGCGCTTGGTGTAGTCCACCGCCAGCAAGGCGCCGATGCGCTGGTCGTCGAACTGCTGCGCCACGAAGCCCTGCACCGCCGGTTCGAACTTCTCGACCCCGTCCGAATAGGTGCCCTGGATGCGCCCCGATGCGGTGAATTGCTTGAAGTCCAGCGGCTTCGGCGTCACCAGGTTGATGCTGCCTGACAGGCCGCCTTCGACCTGCGATGCGATCGGCGACTTGCGCACCTCGATGCGGCCGAACAGGCCAGACGGCACGGTGTCCAGACCCGAATTGCGGCCCAGCTGTTCGTTCTCGGGCGGCGACAGGCGGGCCGAATAGCCGAGCAGCGTGCGGCCGTCGACCTCGACCCGCACCAGCGGCAGGCCGCGCACCGACACCGACTGGCCTTCACCGAACACGCGTGTGACCTGCACGCCGGTGACGCGCTGCAGCGCTTCGGCCACGTTGTCGTCGGGCAGCTTGCCGATGTCGGTGGCGGTGATCACGTCCATCACCTGCGGCGCGTCGCGCTTGACTTCAGCAGCCGCCTGCAATGACGCCCGGATGCCGGTGATGGTGATCGTGGTGGTGGTTGGCGCCGCAGTGGGTGCAGCGGCTGCCGATGCGGTTGCAGCCGGTGCCGCGGGCGCGGTCTGTGCCAGCACCAGCGCCGGGGCACCGGCCCAGCAGGCAGCAGCTGCGGCCAGCGCCAGCGGGGTCAAGCGGCGGGGCGCGTCGGTGCGGGCGAGCTGAGCGGGCAACTGGCGCGCGGCGGGTGGGGTCATGGTGGGTCTCCTTGTGGGCGCTGCGGCGCCGGGCGTTCGGGGTTTGGATAGGGATCGGGATGGGAATTCAGGCAGCGGCCGCGGTCCGGAACGGCGCTTCCGGCAGGCCGCGCACGCCGGGTCGGCACACGAAGGTGGCGCCGGCCAATGCGGCTTCGGCAGCCAGCGCAGTTTCCGGGAAGGAGGTCGCAAGCGATGCGGGCCGGATGCTGGTCACATACAGCTCGTCCAGTTGGGCACCGCCGAAGGCACACATCGAAGGTTTGCTGACCGGCACCGTGATCGACTGGTCGAGCCGGCCGGCCGGCGTGAAGCGGTGCAGCAGCCCGGCGTCGTTGGCGCAGATCCAGTAGCAACCGTCTTCATCGACTGCGGCACCATCCGGCCGGCCGGGGTGCAATTTCATGTCGACGAACAGGCGCGCCGAGCCGAGCCGGCCGTCTTCGGGATCGTGGTCGAAGCACCAGATGCGTTGCACAGAAGGGTGGCTGTCGCTGAGGTACATCGTGCGGTTGTCGGGGCTGAAGGCCAGGCCGTTCGGCACCACCAGCGGCGGGACCGCAACCACCGCCAAAGCGGGGTCGATGCGGTCGCCGGTCAGCCTGAACAGCTGCCCCACGGGAGACACCAGGCCCATGTTCATCACCATCGAGCCGACCCAGAAGGCGCCGCGGCGGTCGCAGCGGCCGTCGTTGAAGCGCATGCCGGCGACCGGGTGGTCGACCGTTGCGATGGGCGCGGCCTCGAGATGGCCGCCGCCCTGCAACTGCAGGTGCACCACGCGTGACTCCAACGCGCACACCACCCCACCTGCGGGATGCAGCGCCAGGCAGGCGGGGCGCTCGGGCACTTCCCAGCTCTGATCCAGCCCGCTGAGAGGATCGTGGCGGTGGATGCGCCGGCCCTCGATGTCGACCCACAGCAGAGCCTGCTCGGCGGGTGCCCACAGCGGGCTTTCGCCGACGCTGCTCTGCGTTTGGCCGACACGTTCGAAACTCACCGGAGCATTTACACTGTGCACGTTAATCATCACTTGTCAGACAACTAGACTTTTGCGTATGCTCGGCGTGCTGTCAAGGTGCTGCGGCGCAGGAAAACCCCAGGACTGCCGCTTCTCGGCCCATGAAAACCTAGCTTCCAATGCCCTTGCCGACCGACCGTTCAGCCGATCCTGTGGCCCCAGTCCACCCGCGCGAAGGGTCGCACCCGCCCGCTGCGGATCCGACAGCTGGGCGGGCGACACTCGCGACGCCGCGGCGGCCGCAGCGCAATCTGGCGCTGGCACTGGTCGACACGGTCGGCGATCGGATTCGCAGCGGCGAGCTGACAACCGGCGACAAGTTGCCGCCGGAGGCCGCGATCATGGGCGAGTTCGGCGTCAGCCGGACGGTGGTGCGCGAAGCGCTGTCGATGCTGCAGGCCCAGAAGCTGGTGGCCACCCGCCACGGCATCGGCACCTTTGTGCTCGCACCCCGTGCCGACGACGACGCGCTGTCGTTTCGCGTCACGGCGGAGCAGGTCGCCACCCTGCGCGATGTGGTGGCGGTGCTGGAAGTGCGAATTGCCCTGGAGAGCGAGGCCGCCAGCCTGGCTGCGGTGCGGCGCCGGCCCGACGACCTGCAACGGCTGCGGGCGGCGCTGGACGCGCTGTCGGCAGCAATGGCGCGTGGCGAAGACGCGGCCGAGCTCGATTTTCGCTTCCACCTGGAGATCGCGCGCGCCTCGCACAACCTGCACTTTGCCAACCTGATGGGCGCGCTCGGCACCCGCAGCATCCCGCGCGCCCGGCTCGGCGAACCGGCACCCGACGACGGCCCCGGCGGCATCTACCTGCGCGGTGTGCAGGCCGAACACGAAAGCATCTACGACGCCATCGCCGCCGGCGACCAGGAAGCCGCCCGCGGCCAGATGCGCATGCACCTGGTCAACAGCCGCGAGCGACGGCGCCGCGCGGCCGACCAGGCCGACGGGGGTGGAGTCGGCGCTGGCGGCGGTCTCGTTGCGGGCGGCGCGGTCCCGCGCAGCCCTCGAATCGGATGATCGCGGGCGAGTCCCGGCGAGAAAAAGTGCTTACTGGTTGTACGATGACTGAGCGCAATGTCGATTGTCACGCGCGTCCCACGCCGCACTGAGGACCCACTCACCCATGAAACCGGCCTACACCGCCTTTCCGAACAGCTTCCGCCGCCGTTTGTTGGCACACGAGCCGTTGATCGGCTGTTGGCTGTCGCTGGGCAGCCCGATCACCACCGAGGTGTTGGGCGTCGCCGGCTTCGACTGGCTGTTGCTGGATGCCGAGCACGCTCCCAACGACGTGCTGAGCCTGATCCCGCAGTTGATGGCATTGAAGGACAGTGCCAGCGCGCCGGTGGTGCGACCGCCGTGGAACGACACCGTGTTGCTGAAGCGACTGCTGGATGCGGGCTTCACCAACTTTTTGATCCCGTTCGTCGAATCCGAAGCCCAGGCGCGGGCCGCGGTGGCCGCCACGCGCTACCCGCCCGCAGGCGTGCGCGGAATTTCGGTGTCGCAGCGCGGCAACCGCTATGGCACGGTGCCCGACTACTTCAGCAGTGTCAACGAGCAGATCGCGGTGGTGGTGCAGATCGAAAGCCGGGCCGGGGTCGATGCGGCCCCGGCCATCGCTGCGGTTGAAGGCATCGACGCCCTGTTCATCGGCCCTTCGGATCTGGCAGCGGGGCTGGGCCATTTCGGCAACCCCAACCACCCCGATGTGCAGCAGGCGATGGCCGCGGTGGTGACCGCTGCGCAGTCGGCAGGCAAGGCAGTCGGCATCCTGGCGCCGGTGGAAGCCGACGCCCGGCGCTACCTGAAGCAGGGCATCACGATGGTGGCAGTGGGCAGCGATCTGGGGCTGCTGCGCGCGCAATCGCAGGCGCTGGTGGACCGGTATGCGGATTCGGGTGTGAATGGGGGTGGGTCAGCGGGTGGGTCAGCGGGTGGGTCAGCGGAGGGGGGAGCGGGTGGGGGCGCTGGCTGATCGACCGGGCAGCAGGCGGTTGCCTGCAACTGCGGCCAACCGTCGCATGCACGGCGCCGATTGCCGTTCAGAGCTTCAGTGCTTCAGTGGTTCAGCCGGTCAGCGCTGCTGCAGCGGCGCTTTCCTTCTCGCGCGCCCGCACGGCGGCCGGCCGCTGGTAGCACCGCTCGACATAGGCTCTCAACGCCGCCGACGGCTCCAGGATCTTGAAATCCACCATCGTCTGCACCGTGCCCGACACGATCAGGTCGGCCATCGTGAAGCGGTCGGCCGCCAGCCACTGCCGGTGCGCCAGCCGCGTCTCCAGCGCACCGATCGCCTTGTCGAAGCTGCCCCAGGCATAGGCAACCGGGTTCGGCGGCAGCTTGGCGAACTTTTCCATCATCGCCGGCTCCAGCGCCGACGGGGTGTAGAGAAGCCAGGTCAGGAACTCGCCCCGCGCCGGATCGTCCAGGTGCGGTGCGAGATCGCCAGCGGCATAGCGGTCGGCCAGGTACATCGCGATTGCTGCCGAGTCGGCGACGCGCACATCGCCATCGGCCAGCGCCGGCACCTTGCGCAGCGGGCTGGCTTCGACGAAGCCGGGCGGGTCGTCGCGACCGGGGTCGGTATTGCGGATGTCGATGGACTGCAACGCATAGGGCTGGCCGACTTCTTCCAGCATCCAGAACATGCGCACGGCCCGGCTCTTGGGGCTCCAGTACACGGTGATCATGGGCGTCTCCTTCTGTGTCTCGTTCAGGTGATCGGGCGGGCCCGCGTCAAGCCGTCTCCAGCACCTCGGCAGCCGGAAACAGCATCGGTCCGAAGGCCTGGTGCGCGGCGGCATCGAGCCCACCGGCGTCGATGGCCGCCTGCAACGCGCTGCCGTGCAGTTGCGGATGTTCGCTGCGGCCACGGGCCAGCAACTGCTGCGCCAGCGCTGTCAGCCTTCGGATCGACTCGCGGATGCGGTTTCGGAAGCCGGCATCGTCTAGGGTGTCGAGCAGGCTGCCGTTGAGTTCGGCGAACCACGGCATCCGCGCCTGGTCCAGCATCACCGGCGCGTTGCGGCGCTGGCTGACGCGGCCCCAGTCGCGCAGGTAAGCCTGCACCGCCAGGTTCAGTGCCTGGCCCTGCGCAAAGTCGTCCCGAAGGTGCGACAGCGCTGCCAGGTCGGTGAGCCGGTTGTGAAAGAACAGCTGCGACAGCACGCCCCAGTAGTAGCTGTAGTCCCAGATGACCTTGTGTGGCAGCACCTCGGGGTCACCGAAGAGGCCGTATTGGTCGGTGTAGAGCGCCAGCGTGCTGTCGTGGAACGAGCGCATCGCCTGGTCGAACACGGCGGCGTGGGCGGCCAGTGGCTTTCCTGCTCTGTCGCGTGCGACGAGTTCGGTGATGTAGGTGTTGACGATCGCGATGAAATCGCTGCCGGGTGAGTAGAACGGGTCCAGGAAGCGGCCCGCCTCACCGGCCAGCGCCCAGCGCCGGGGCGAGAACAGCTGCCTGCAGTCATGGCTGAAGCGGCGGAAGAAGGCAAAGTCCTGCAGCCTGGCATCGACACCGCACGGCGCCAGCGCCGGCGGCCCGGTGATCTGCAGCAGCACCGCATGCAACTGCGGCTGGTGGGTCTGCAGCCACTGCATCGCGCGTTCGTAGGTATTCATCGACGCCAGCGGGTGGTAGGTCGGGTCGGCCACGATGCCCACCGAATGCGAGCCCGATGCCAGCGGGATCAACCACACCCAGTAGCCTTCGCCGACCAGATGGTTGGTGCTGAGCCATCGCGTCGGGGTTTGAGTGCGGGCGCGCCAGGCCGGGTCGTCGGACCAGTCGTCGATGGTGATGCGCTCGGCCACGCGGAACCACACCGCATGGGCCTGGTGCGGGCTTTCCAGGGCCAGACCCAATTGGCGTTTGAGCAGGCCGGCGCGGCCGCTGGCGTCGATCAACCAGCGGCCGTGGCTGATGTGGTCGGGCTCGTCTTCGGCTTGTGAGTCGCTGCGCCAGTGCACGGCGTGCGGCGTGTCCGCATCACCACCCAGCAGCAGTTGCTGGACGCGCGCACTGTCTTCGAAGCGGATACCGCGCTCGACCGCGGTTTGCGCAAGGAAGTTCTCGAAGATGCCACGGTCGATCTGCCAGCTGGCCACCGGCAGCGGGCGGCTGACCCCGATCTCCAGCACCCGGTCGATGTCGTTGCGCCGGTCAGAGAAGAAGAAGCGGAAGCCGAACTTCTGCAACTGCTCGCTTTGCAGGTGCGGCTTCAGGCCCAGCACTTGTTCGAAGTAGTGCGCGCCAATTTCCACCGACGATTCGCCGATCTTGTGCACCGCCAGCGGCACGGGGTGGGGGCGCCGCTCCACCACCAAGATGTCGATGTCGGCGACGCGTTGCCGCAGTTGCAGCGCCAGGGTCAGGCCGGCCAAGCCACCGCCGACTATGACCACGTCGTGCGGGGCGGCGGCAGGGGCGGCGGCGGGGGAGGGTTCCGGTGGGGTAGGCATCGGCAGGGCCTCTCGGCACGAGCGTTTCAAAGGTTCATCATGCCCGATGGTCCGGCTGCCTCGGCCGCGTCGATCGGCTCCAGCTGCAGCCGCAACTGCAGGCCGTCGCTCAACGCCAGCCACAACTGCTGCGGCTTGCCGTTTGCCAGCGCCTGCATCAGCGGCAGCGCATCGGCCTGGGCATTGGCTTTCAGGGCCTGCCAGGCGGAGTGGACGGCGGTCGCATGGTCCTGGTTTGCCGGTGCCGGTGCCGGTGCCGGTGCCAGTGCGAGTGCGAGTGCGTGTGCGTGTGCCGGGCCGGCCGCGTGCGCCCCGCCCGCACCGACGCAGTCGACCGAGACCCGCCAGCGCGACCGCGGACCCTGCGCTGGCGCCAGCACCAGGGCCACGCCCAGCAGGCCGCGGCTGGCGTTGACCGATGCCAGCGGGCCGCGCGCTTCGGTGTCGAAGCCCACCAGCAGCACGCCGGTGTCGTCTGCGGCTGCGGTGGCGGCGGCTTCCAGCAGGCCACAGGCAAAGCTGCGCGCACCGCCGGCCACCGCGCTGCTGGCGGCCCGGCTGCCGCTGGCGATCGCCCAATAGCCCGAAGCCGCGTTGTGCACCGAGTGGTGAAAGCGGGTCGGCGACAGCAGCAACGGGTCGCTGGCCAGGGTGCGGCACAGCGCGTCGACGATCGGCAGGTCGCCATAGGCCGAAGTGAAGATGCTGGCGAGATCGTGTGCGTCGTGCCCCGAGTCGGTCACTGCCTCGTGCGCCACCTGCAGCGCCAGCAGCACCGAGTCCGGTGCGCGGCGGCGTTCGTTGGCTGCCAACAGCGTCGGCGACGGACGCTGCGGCGTGTCGGTGATGCCAGCAACGGCCACTTGCGCCCGCTCGCCGCGCAGGGCGGCTTGCGCATGGGCCCAGCCGGGCAGCGGCGGTGCCCAGAAACCGATGCCGTCGATGTGCAGCACCAGCGTCGCCGCCGTGTTGGCCGATGTGGCTGACGCCGTGTTCATGCGACGCCACGCCCGAAGATCAGCACCGCGTTGTTACCGCCGAAGCCGAAGGAGTGGCTGGCTGCCACCGCTGTGTCGGTCTGCGTCGGCTGCAAACGCAGTTGGGCAGCGAAACGGTCGCCGAAAGCCGGATCGACCGCCGACAACCCGGCGCTGCCCGACCGCAGCCCGTCCTGCAGCGCCAACAGGCACAGCAGCGCCTCGACGATGCCGGCTGCGCCCATCGTATGCCCCGTCAGACCTTTGGTGGCGCTGGCATGCACGGTGCCTGCATAGCGCCGCGCCACCAGCGCGGCTTCGACCGCATCGTTCTGCGGCGTGGCGGTGCCGTGCAGGTTCAGATACCCGATGCGGGTGGCGTCGATGCCGGCGCGCGCCAGGGCGTCGTCCAGCGCCCGCTCGGCGCCCAGACCCTGCGGGTGGGGACTCGACATGTGGTGGGCGTCGTTGGCTTCACCGTATCCCAGCAACAGCGGGTCGGTGGGATCGGCGGGATCGGCGCTGTCGGTGGCCGACGCATCGGCCGGCGCCGACTGCCGCTCCAGCAGCGCGAAGCCCGCGGCTTCGCCAACGCTGATGCCGCAGCGAGCAGCGTCGAACGGCCGGCAGGCGCCCGGTGCCACCAGCCCGAGCGCGTGAAAGCCATACAACACGCTGTCGCACAGCGCATCGACCCCGCCCACCACCACCGCATCGGCCAGGCCGAGCCGCAGCCAGCGCTCGGCATGGCCGAAGGCGCGGGCACTGGACGAGCAGGCGGTGGACACGGTCAACGCTGGGCCGGCAATCCCCAGCAGCACAGCGCAGAACGCGGTCACCGCATGGGGTGAATGCAGCGGCGGGTGTCGCAGCGCGGGCGGAAATCCGCCATCGTCGGCCGGGTGGCGGTAAGCAGCTTCCGAGGCGGCGATGGTCGATGCCGAGGTGCCCAGCACCAGGCCCACCCGCCGCGCACCATGC
>JBDSMV010000314.1:0-6070 GCA_039915715.1 Rubrivivax sp.
TTCCGCGACTCCCGCGCAACATGAACGGCTGTTTGCGCCATTTGCAGCTGCAGGGAAACCAGCGATTACAGCAAAAAAGGCGTGATGGGTCAATCACTTGCATCGCAAATGGCCCGGTGTGACGGGCTTGACGCGCGAGCCGATAGTGTGGATAACTGCGGTCCGCCATCCGCGATTGACGCAAGGATCGGCGGCTCACCACAGCAGATATCCACAATGATCAACGACTTGTGGCTGCGGAGCTGCGAACGACTTGCAGCCGAGTTGCCCGAACAACAATTCAACACCTGGATCCGCCCGCTGTCCCCTGCACCCCTGGCCCGGGACCGGGCGGACAACGGCGCTGCCGACTGCTTGGCGGGCGGCGCGCCGACCCACACCGCTGGCGTGGTGTCGGTGCAGGTGCAGGTGCCCAATCGGTTCAAGCTCGAGTGGATTCGCTCGCAATACGCCGGGCGCATCGAGTCCGCGCTCTCATCGGTCGCAGGACACCCGGTGCGGCTCGAATTGAGCCTGGCGCCAGCGCTCGCCCGGCCGGACCCGGCTGCTGGCCCTGCCGCCGCACCGCCGATGGCCGGCTGGGGCGGATCGGGCGGTTTGCCGGGTTCGGCCGGCCCATTGGCAACGATCGGGTCCGCAGCCGCCCGGGCCCTGCTGGGTTTGCAGCAGACGGGTTTGCAGCAGACCGGACGGGCTTCGCTGACCGTGCCGGCCTTCTCGGGGGGTGGCTTGCTGCCGTCCCACCGGCTCAATGCCGCTCTGACCTTCGACACCCTGGTGGCCGGTCGTGCCAACCAGATGGCCCGAACGGCAGCCCTGCATGTGGCCGGTGCGCCGGGGGTCAGCTACAACCCGCTGTTCATCTATGGCGGGGTCGGGCTGGGCAAGACCCACCTCGTGCATGCGGTGGGCAATGCACTGTTGCATGACCGCCCGCAGGCCCGTGTGCTGTATCTGCATGCCGAACAGTTCATCAGCGATGTGGTCAAGAACTACCAGCGCAAGACCTTCGACGAATTGAAGGCCAAGTACCACTCGCTGGACCTGCTGCTGATCGACGATGTGCAGTTCTTCGCCGGCAAGGAACGCACGCAGGAGGAGTTCTTCAACGCCTTCGAGGCCCTGCTGACCAAGCGTGCCCACATCATCATGACCAGCGACACCTACCCGAAGGGGTTGGTGGACATCGACGAGCGGCTGAAGAGCCGCTTCGACGCCGGGTTGACCGTTGCCATCGAACCGCCGGAGCTCGAGATGCGGGTGGCGATCCTGATGCGCAAGGCGGCGCTCGAGAAGACCGAAATGCCCGAGGACGTGGCCTTTTTCGTCGCCAAGAACGTGCGGGCGAACGTGCGTGAGCTTGAAGGCGCGCTGCGCAAAGTGCTCGCCTACAGCCGCTTCAGTCACAAAGACATCAACATCGCACTCGCGAAGGAGGCCCTGCGCGACCTGCTGTCGATCCAGAACCGCCAGATCTCGGTCGAGAACATCCAAAAGACGGTGGCCGACTTCTACAAGATCAAGGTTGCGGACATGTACAGCAAGAAGCGCCCGGCCTCGATCGCCAGGCCGCGCCAGATCGCGATGTACCTGGCCAAGGACATGACCAAACGCAGCTTGCCCGAAATCGGCGAACTCTTCGGCGGTCGTGACCACACCACGGTGCTTCATGCGGTGCGCAAGATCGGCGCCGAACGCGGCACCAACCCCGACTTGAACCAGCAGTTGCATGTGCTGGAACAAACGCTCAAGGGGTGACTGGCCCGTCTGTGATCAGTCGGCGAGCGATGCGGCCAAAGCGATGCAGGCAAGCTGTGGAAAAGAGCGGCACAACCTGGCGCTTTTCCACCGACCGAATTGCTCCGGGCAGGTTGTCCAGATTGCAGGTGCAGCGGCCGCAGGGCTGCACGCACAGGGTTCACCGGGTGCTAAGGCGTTGACGGAACAGGCGAAAATGGCGTTGTCCACAGAAAGTGCGCCCCTCTATCTGCTACCACCATCCTTTTGAAGAAGAAACAACAACCATGATGCTTCTCAAAGCCCCTCAGGCGCAGATCCTGGAAGCCCTGCAGTCCGTGGCTGGCATCGTCGAGCGGCGCCACACGCTGCCGATCCTGGCCAATGTGCTGATGCGCAAGACCGACGGCACGATCGAGTTCACCAGCAGCGATCTCGAGATCCAGGTTCGCACCCGGGCCGAACTGGGCGGCGACAGCGGCAACCTGTCGACCACGGTGGGTGCCCGCAAGCTGATCGACATCTTGAAGAGCCTGCCGGCCGACCAGACGGTGAGCCTGTCTTCGGCGCAAAGCAAGCTCACGCTGCAGGCCGGCAAGAGTCGCTTCACGTTGCAGACCTTGCCGGCCGACGATTTCCCGCTCGTGAGCGAAAGCGTCGAGTTCGGCCCCACCTTCTCGGTGCCGCAGAAGATCCTGCGCGGGCTCATCAACCAGGTGCACTTTGCGATGGCGGTGCACGACATCCGCTACTACTTGAACGGCATCCTGTTCATCGCCGAAGGCAACACCCTGACCCTGGTGGCCACCGACGGCCACCGGCTGGCGTTGGCGCAATCGCAACTGGCCGAACAAGTGCCGAACAAGCAAGAGGTGATCCTGCCGCGCAAGACCGTGCTGGAATTGCAGCGCCTCTTGAAGGACGAAGACACTGCGATCGAAATGCGCTTCGCCGCCAACCAGGCCAAGTTCGCCTTCGCCGGGTTGGAATTCGTCACCAAGCTGGTCGAAGGCAAGTTTCCCGACTACAACCGTGTGATTCCGCGCAACCACAAAAACATTGTCACCCTCGGCCGCGTGCCGTTCCTGGCCAGCCTGCAGCGCGCCGCGATCCTGACGAGCGAGAAATTCAAGAGCGTGCGCGTCAACATCGAACCCGGCATCTTGCGCATAGCGTCCAGCAATGCCGAACAGGAAGAAGCCAAGGAAGAGCTTGAAGTCGACTACAGCGGCGACCCGATCGAGATCGGTTTCAACGTCACCTACCTGATCGAGGTGCTGGCCAACACCGACAACGCGCACGAGATGGTGCGGCTGGAATTGCAGGACAGCAGCGCCAGCGCGTTGTTCAGCGTGCCCGAGCAGCCGGGTTTCAAATACGTTGTGATGCCGATGCGGATCTGACCGCGCAGCGCACGACTCGACACCGCAGCGGGCTTTGGCCCGCTTTGCGCATTTTTAGAGGCTGCCGACAACGGCCTTTCGTGAACCAGGAATCGACCCGATGACAGAGCCCAACAGCGCGCCGAACGAGCCGAAAGAGCCGAATCCGCCGCACGATCCAAAAAGAGGCAACGACCAGCCGAAGGACGATTCGACGGCAAACCCCGCAGACGCCTTAAACCCCGCAGACGCCTCGAGCCCCGCGGACGCTTCAAACGCCGCAAAGGTCGGCAAGGACGGCGTCACGCGGCGCCAGGTTCCGGGTGCCGACGGCGCCGCAGCGTCGGTGGGCAGCGAAGCATCGATGGCTTACGGCGAAGGCAGCATCCAGATCCTGGAAGGCCTGGAAGCGGTGCGCAAGCGGCCGGGGATGTACATCGGCGACACCTCCGACGGCACGGGGCTGCACCATCTGGTGTTCGAGGTCGTCGACAACAGCATCGATGAAGCGCTGGCGGGTCATTGCGACGACATCGTCGTCACCATCCACAGCGACAACAGCATCGGCGTGATCGACAACGGACGCGGCATCCCCACCGGGGTGAAGCTCGACGACAAGCACGAACCCAAGCGTTCAGCCGCAGAGATCGCATTGACCGAGCTGCATGCCGGCGGCAAGTTCAACCAGAACAGTTACAAGGTCAGCGGTGGCCTTCATGGCGTCGGGGTCAGTTGCGTCAATGCACTGAGCAGTTGGCTGCGCCTGACGGTGCGGCGCGAGAACAAGGTTCACCTGTTGGAGTTCAAGCGCGGTGTCACACAGGACCGCGTGATCGAGCACAAAGACGGCGCAGAACTGAGCCCCATGCGCATCACCGGCGACACCGAGAAGCGCGGCACCGAGGTCCAGTTTCTGCCCGATGACCAGATCTTCAGCCACATCGACTTTCACTACGACGTGCTGGCCAAACGGTTGCGTGAACTGAGCTTTTTGAACAACGGCGTCAAGATTCGACTGGTCGACGAACGCAATGGCAAAGAAGACAACTTCGAGTTCGCCGGTGGCGTGCAGGGATTCGTCGGATTCATCAATCAGGGCAAGAAGGTGCTGCACCCCAACATCTTCCATGCGATGGGTGAGAAGCAGAGCGACCAGAACACCACCATCGGGGTCGAAGTGGCGATGCAATGGAACGACGGCTACAACGAGAACGTGCTCTGTTTCACCAACAACATCCCGCAGCGCGACGGCGGCACCCACCTGACCGGGCTGCGCGCGGCAATGACGCGGGTTATCAACAAGTACATCGACGAGCACGATTTTGCCAAGAAGGCCAAGGTCGAGATCGCCGGCGACGACATGCGTGAAGGCCTGGCCTGTGTGGTCAGCGTCAAGGTGCCCGAGCCCAAATTCAGCAGCCAGACCAAGGACAAGCTGGTCAGCAGCGAGGTGCGCGGCCCGGTGGAAGACATCGTCAGCAACCTGCTGCACGACTGGCTGCAAGAGAACCCGAACGACGCCCGGATCATCTGCGGCAAGATCGTCGACGCCGCCCGCGCGCGTGAAGCAGCACGCAAGGCGCGCGAGATGACGCGTCGCAAAGGGGTGCTCGACGGCTTGGGGCTGCCGGGCAAACTGGCCGACTGCCAGGAGAAGGACCCGGCGCTGTGCGAGATCTACATCGTCGAGGGCGACAGCGCCGGGGGCAGTGCCAAGCAGGGCCGCGACCGCAAGTTCCAGGCGATCCTGCCGCTGCGCGGCAAGATCCTCAATGTCGAGAAAGCGCGCTACGAGAAACTGCTCTCCAGCGACAGCATCGTGACCCTGATCACCGCGCTCGGCACCGGCATCGGTGTGGATGACTTCAATGTCGCGAAGTTGCGCTACCACCGCATCATCATCATGACCGATGCCGATGTCGACGGCGCCCACATCCGTACCCTGTTGCTGACCTTCTTCTACCGCCAGATGACCGAGCTGGTCGAGCGCGGCCATATCTACATCGCGCAGCCCCCGCTGTACAAGGTCAAGCACGGCAAGCACGAGCAATACCTGAAGGACGGCGTCGAGCTCGATGCCTTCCTGCTCAAGGTGGCGCTCGATGGCGCGGTGGTGTTGCCCGACGGCGTCGCCCTTGAAGGCGCGGACGGCTCGGTCGGTGCCGCAGGGGGTGCTTCAACAGCCGATGCCGCACGCCCGCCGATCGATGGCAGCGCGCTCGAAGCGCTGGCGCGCAGCTACATCCTGGCCGGCGGCGTGATCGACCGCTTGTCGGCCTGGATGGACCTGGACGCACTGCGGGCCATCGGCGGCGGGTTGACGCTGGATCTGGACAGCACCGAAGCCGCCGAAGCCAGCGCCATCGCGCTCAACCAGGCGTTGAAAGACGCCAAGGTCCATGCCGCTTTCGACGAACGCACCGACAAGCACCTGCTGCGCATCAGCCGACGCCATCACGGCAACGTGCGCCCCAGCGTCATCACGCAGGACTTCGTGCATGGCGCCGACTACGCCACGCTGGCCCAATCGGGCACCGCCTTCCTGGGCCTGCTGGGGCCCGAGGCGGTGGTGCGGCGCGGCGAAGGTGAGCGCATGAAGGAGCAGAAGGTGGCCGACTTCCGCGCCGCGATGGCCTGGCTGATGGCGCAGGCCGAGAACGCCGTCGCCCGCCAACGCTACAAGGGCCTGGGCGAGATGAACCCGTCGCAGCTGTGGGAAACCACGATGGACCCGGAGGTGCGGCGCCTGCTGAAGGTGCAGATAGACGACGCGCTGGAAGCCGACAAGGTCTTCACCACCCTGATGGGCGACGAGGTCGAACCGCGCCGCAACTTCATCGAGACCAACGCGTTGCGGGCGGCGAATATTGACGTTTGATTCTGTGTGTCGTTTCCGTAGGGCGCCGAAATAGTTGCGACTGGTGACTGCAAGGGGGGGGCGCAATGACGCA
>JBDSMV010000134.1:0-16041 GCA_039915715.1 Rubrivivax sp.
TGCCTTGCGCCAGGTCAGCGATCTGAAGACCAAAGACTTGTTGGAGCGTCGCTATCAACGGCTGCGCAGCTACGGTCGCTTCAACGACATCACCGACCGCTGAAGCCCCGCGGCTGCGAGTCGCCGTGGCGGCCAGCGGCGGACGCGATTCGACGGCGCTGCTGCACGCGACCGTGCGCGCAGCGCGCGGCACCCCGGTGCAGGTGCATGCGATGCATGTGCACCACGGACTTCATCCCGATGCCGACGGTTGGCTGGTCGCGCTGCAGCGCCAGTGCAGGCGCTGGGGTGTGGTGCTGCAGGTGCGCCACCTGCGTACCCGAGCGGCGCCCGGCCAGAGCGTCGAGGCCTGGGCCCGGCGCGAGCGCTATGCAGCGCTTGCGGCGATGGCCGGCGAAGCGGGCTGCACGCTGGTGCTGTTGGCGCACCACCGCCGCGATCAGGCCGAAACCTGGCTGCTGCAGGCGTTGCGCGGCGGCGGCCCGGCCGGGTTGTCGGCGATGCCCAAGGAGCAGCTCAGAGAGAACATCACCTGGGCGCGACCGTGGCTGAATGCGCCGCGAGAGGCAATCGATGCCTATGTGCGACGCCACCGGCTTTCGCATGTCGACGACGGCAGCAACGCCGAAGTTCGCTTTGCTCGCAACCGCTTGCGCGTGCAGGTCTGGCCCGCGCTGACTGCTGCATTTCCCGATGCCGAAGCCAGCCTGGCCGCGTCGGCGGTGCAAGCGCAGCAGGCAGCCGCGCTGGCTGCCGAAGTGGCGGCGCTGGACCTTGCCACACTGTGCGCCGACGATGGCCGGCTGCAAACCTTGGCATGGCGAGTCTTGCCGCCTGCCAGGCGCCGCAATGCACTTGCGGCATGGTTGGCACGCTGCAGCGCCGGTGGAGTGTCGACTCGGCTGCTGGACCGACTGATGCAGGAGTTGCCGGTGTGCGTCACTGCGCGCTGGCCCGTGCCCGGGGGCGAACTGCGGCTGTACCGTGGGATGCTTTCCATGGACGAAGGCGCGGCGAGCGAGAAGGCGAAAACCCGCGAGCCTCCAGTCGCACCGTTGCCGATCGACCTGAGCCTGGCGGTCGACACCCGGGTGCCCTTCTGGCAAGGGTGCTTGCATGTAGAGCCCACGCCCCATGACGGTGTTGCATCGTCGATGTTGGCGCATCTGGTCGCACGTCCACGCTGTGGTGGCGAGCGTTTCAGGCTCGATGCGTTGGCGCCGGCACGCAGCCTGAAGCTGCAGTACCAGGCGCGGGGTGTGCCGGCATGGGAGCGGCAGGGTCCGCTGCTCTACACGGCGGGTGGTCGACTGCTGTGGGTCCCGGGCCTGGGCGTCGATGCCGCCTTGCGGGCCCCCCACTCGGTGCCGCAATGGCACATCCTGTGGCGTTCCGATACCGGTGACGCCGAACAGCGCCGTGTTTCGACATCTGCCGAAGCCGACCATGGGCCGGGTTGCTGAGGTGTACGATGTGCCAGATTCTTAACTTCTCTACACATCATGCGCACCAACATCGACATTGACGATGACACGCTGGACCAGGCCATGCGTGCGGGGGCCTTCAAGACCAAGAAGGATGCGGTCGAGGCGGGCCTCAAGCTGTTGGCGCGGCAGGCGGCTTTCAAGGAACTGTTGGCGTTGCGCGGCAAGCTGCACTGGGATGACGCGCCTGCGACGACGGTCTTGATGGCCGAGGGAGGGCGGCCTCGCGCACGCCTGCTCCCGACCGCCGCAAACCGGCCGGCGCCGATTCGGCGCAAACGGTGATCCTGGTCGACGCGTCGGTCTGGATCGACTTCTTCAACGGCAACCAGACCGCTGCGGTGGGCGCATTGAGCGGATTGCTCGCCGACGCCGGCGCCCCGCTCGCAGTTGCCGATCTGACGCTGTTCGAAGTGCTGCGCGGCTTTCGCCATGAACAGGACTTTTTGGCCGCCCGGCGTGCGCTGGCTGCGCTGCCGGTGGTGGAGATCGGTGGCGAGGACAACGCCCTGCGCGCATCGGCGCAGGTCCGTTCCCTGCGCGCCCGTGGCCGCACCGTCCACAGCCCTGTCGATGTGCTGATCGCGTGCTGGTGCATCGAAAACCAGGGTGCGCTGCTGCACAGCGACCGCGACTTCGACGCTTTCGAGCAGCATGCTGGATTGCGCATCTGGCGCCACTTCACTCCAGCTTCCGAACGGGGCCACCGCTAAACTCCGCCGCTTTGCGCTGGCGCCTTTGGACGGCTGGCGCGGGCACTTCGGCAGCGCGATGGCACTCTTCATCCACAAATACGGCGGCACCTCGATGGGGTCGACCGAACGCATTCGCAGCGTGGCGCAGCGGGTGGCCAAATGGGCGCGGGCTGGCCATCAGATGGTGGTGGTGCCGTCGGCGATGTCGGGCGAGACCAACCGCTTGCTGGCGCTGGCGCGCGACCTGATGCCCGATGCCGACAGCGATGCCGCGCGGCGCGAGATGGACGCGGTGGCCGCCACCGGCGATCAGGTCTCGGTGGGCTTGCTGGCGCTGGCGCTGCAGCACGAAGGCTTGCAGGCGGTCAGCTACGGCGGTTGGCAGGTCGCAATCCAGACCGACGCGGCCTACACCAAGGCGCGAATCTCGAAGATCGACGAAGCCCGCGTGCGCACCGACCTGGCAGCCGGCAAGGTGGTGGTGGTGGCGGGCTTCCAGGGCATCGACCCCGATGGCAACGTCACCACGCTCGGCCGCGGCGGCAGCGACACCTCGGCGGTGGCGATGGCGGCCGCGTTGAAGGCCGACGAATGCCTGATCTACACCGACGTCGACGGGGTCTACACCACCGACCCGCGCATCGTGCCCGAAGCGCGCCGGCTCAAGAGCATCAGCTTCGAGGAGATGCTGGAGATGGCCAGCCTGGGCAGCAAGGTGCTGCAGATCCGGTCAGTTGAATTTGCGGGCAAGTACCGGGTGCCGGTGCGGGTGCTGTCGAGCTTCACGCCTGCGGATCTGCCGATCGAGATCGAAGCCGCATCGGGCACGCTCATCACATTCGAGGAAGACGAAAAAATGGAACAAGCCGTGGTGGCCGGGATCGCCTTCAACCGGGACGAAGCCAAGATCAGCGTGCTGGGCGTGCCCGACAAACCCGGCATCGCCTACCAAATCCTGGGGCCGGTGGCCGATGCCAACATCGATGTCGACGTGATCATCCAGAACATGTCGCATGGTGGGCGCACCGACTTTTCTTTCACGGTGCACCGCAACGACTACCAGCGCACGCTCGACCTGCTGAAGACCCAGGTGCTGCCCGCCACCGGTGCGGCCGAGTTGTCCGGCGACCCCAAGATCTGCAAGATCTCGATCGTCGGCATCGGCATGCGAAGCCATGTCGGCGTGGCCAGCAAGATGTTCAGGACGCTGAGCGAAGAAAGCATCAACATCCAGATGATCACCACCAGCGAGATCAAGACCAGTGTCGTGATCGACGAGAAGTACATGGAGCTGGCGGTGCGTGCGCTGCACAAGGCTTTCGGGCTGGAAATCGAACCCGGTGCGTCGTCCATCTGAGGACACGGCAACCGTGCCGGACCGCAGCCCGATGCCGCTAGAATGCGTTGCTTCGCCGGAGTCGTGACCGAGTGGCCGAAGGTGCTCCCCTGCTAAGGGAGTATGTGGGCAAAACCTGCATCAAGGGTTCGAATCCCTTCGACTCCGCCAGCGCATCCATGTCGAACGGGCCCTTGTGGCCCGTTCGGTTTTTCTTCTGGCCCGAACCGGGCCCGAACTCAGGCACATCCGATGACCGAGTCGCTCCGCCGCCTGCTGGTGTCATTCAGTCTGCCACCGTGTCTGTTGGTCGCGATGCTGGCCGGTTGCGGCACGACATCTTCGGGGCGCGCAGGCGGTGCGCCGGCAAACAGCAGCCAGACGGGTGACGCGCAACTCGACAAGCTGAACCAGGGCTACAGCCTGCTGCAGCAGAACGCGGCCGGACTCAAGCTGGCCGACAAGATTCTGCTGATCAAGTTCGAGAGCGACCGCACGCACCAGGTCGTGACTGCCATCTCCGACTATGCCGGGCGTCTTGAGAAACAACTCGACGAGTTGCCCGCGCGCTACCCCAGCATTCGCGTCGATCTGCAGCCGCTGCCGGAGATCGAAAAGCGCAAACAAGCCGCCGCCAACCGCGAACGTGTGCTGAGCTTGGCGCCGGTGGTGGGTCGCACCGGACCCGATTTCGAGCGCACGCTGCTGTTGACACTGTCGGGTGCCTTGAACCAGATGCGATTCCTGACGCAGTTGATGGCCGAACAGGAACGCAACACCGGGCGCGCTGCGCTGCTCAACGGCTCGCATGACCAGTTGCAACAGCTTTATCAGCAGACCCTGAAGCTGCTGAGCGAGCAGTACTACAAGGTCAATGACTACAACCCCGCCGACTTCAAGAAGCGTTGAGTCCCAGCGGCCGCTGACGACATTTCTTTTGCAAGATATCCAATCCATGACGATCTCGACCCGATGGCTGCGGGCGCTGTTGCTGCCGCTTTTCGCGGTGGCCATGCTGGCCGGCTGCGCCACGCCAGGCGCAGGCGCAGGCGTCTCGCCCAAGCCTGCCCAAGCCCGCGACAACGCACTGCTTAACGACGGCTACAGCCTGTTGTACGAAGGCGTGTCGGGGTTGCGCTTCTCGGACGATCTGCTGCTGGTCAAGTTCGAGAGCGACCGTTTGGAGCGCGTCATCAAGTCGGTGTCTAGCGGTGCGTCGAAGTTGCGCGCAGATCTGCAGCGCATCGCGAAGGACTACCCGGCGGTGCAGATCGACCGCAAGCCGTTGCCAGAGATCGAGGTCGAGAAGCGCAGTGCGGTCAACAAGGACCGGCTGCTGAGCATCGCCCCGCTGACGGGTCAGGGCGGCCCTGGATTCGAGCGCACGCTGTTGCTGAGCACGTCGGGCGCGCTGAATCAGATGCAGTTCCTGTGCCAGGTGATGGCCGAAGCCGAACCCGATCCGAACCTCCGGCGTTTCCTGACCGAGGCCGAACAGGGATTCGCCAAGCAGTACGAAAGCGTCGTGGAGTTGCTCAATGAGGTCCACTTCAAGCACAACACCTACAAGCGGCGCTGAGCCCAGCCGCCGAGTGTTGCGCCGGATCAGTCGATCCGAACCGTCGTCACCAACACGCACTCGTCGTTGCCTTCAGCTCGCACCAGCACTTTCTCCAGTGGGTGCGTGACTTGCGACCGGCCGCTGAGCACGGCGTCAAGACCCTCGGCCTTCAAGTCACCCGCTGCATTGCAGTAGGCAAATGCCAGCCCGTGCTCGAAGGCACGTGTCAGGCACAGGGAGTCGATCAACGCAATCTCGCCGTCTTCCACGGTTTCCACCTGCGGCGCGGGCCGCGTGAATGACCAGTAGGTTGGTGAGATCACCAGCTGCGCACCCTGCGCCTTCATCTGTGCGAACAACGGCGCAAACGACAGGTCCCAGCAGATGCACAGCCCGACCATCCCGTGGGCAGTGGGGAAGACAGACACCGCCGCGCCCGGAGTCAGCTGCGCTTGCTCGGTCGGCCACAGGTTGATCTTGCGGTAGCTGCCCAGCACCGAGCCGTCGCTTGCGATGTAGTGCGCGACGTTGTGAAGGCCGGTGGGCTCTGCCACCACCCAGGTGCCGGGCACCAGATCGACCCGATGCTTGACGGCCAGCGCCTGGCACTCGCTCAGGAACATCGGCGCGCTGGCCAGGTGAGCGATCTGTGCCGATAACGGCCCCGTCACGGCGTCTTCTGGAAACACCACCAGCTGCGCCCCCTTTGCGGCGGCCTCGGCGATGAAACCGTCCATGCGGGCCAGGTTGTCAGCGGGGTTGCCGTGAGTGATGCGGAGCTGGACCAGCGCGATCTTCAGATTCATTCGGACTCCGGCGTTCAGGCACCAGGGGCGCAAAAAAAGGCGGCAACCGCAGTTGCCGCCAGGTGTTCAACTCGCGCCGCGGGTTACTTCCAGTACGGCGTGGTGGAGTAGTGCTTGTGCACCGATTCCTGCCAGGTGCGGTCTGCAAAATCAGGCCAATGGTCCTTATCGAAGCCATGCGCGTTTTCCAGGGCCTGCTTTGTAGTGTCCATCACAAAACACTTGTCAGCGGCGTTCTGGCGCATGGCTTGCAGCGGCACTGCAAACAACTTGCTGCCGATGCCGAACAGGCCACCGAATTCGACCACCGCATAAGCCACGCGGCCACTGGTCAAATCGATCATCAGATCCTTGATATCGCCCAAAGACTCGCCCTTGGCGTTCTTTACATCTGTCCCTTGAAGGGTGCTGCTGCTCAGCATGGTCATTGTTGTTTCCTTGTCCCGTGAAAGAACAGGAACTTTCGCCCAGCACATGCAGAGGCATGGTCGGCGGGGCGCGCAAGCCAGTGTCGGCCAAGGCGCCGTGCCCCATCGGCGCGACGGGCCGGAAGCGCGGTGATCTTGGCTCAACCAACATGGGCAGGCTGGGGGCGCTCTGAGCCACCAGCGGTTTCAGAAATTACTGCTTGACCGATTGCGTGACCCCCGCGTTCGGTGATTTCGCACGGCATCGATGTGCAAAGTGACTGCAACCGACGCCGAGCGTGCGCCGGGCAGCTCCAAACGGCAGACTCTGCTTCGAACCGGCCAGAGTCGGGCCGAGATCCAGCGCCCCTGAGACGTTGCCAGCATGAAGAGACCGGGATCGCCGAAGGAACCCAGTGCCGCCAGATGGGCAACCGCCTGGTTGGTTGCTTCCGCAATGAGCCCATTGCACGCGCAGCCGGAGCCGGATCCGGTCGCCCTGTCTGCGGTCGTGGCACCAGCCGGCAGCCAGTTGCAACAGCAGGTGGCTGCCACTGCAGCTCAGGGCCGGCGTGCGCCTGCAGGGGCTGACGAGAAGCCGGTGGCATCGAGGACATTGAGCGTGCCGCTCGGCCCACGTGCCCGGCTGAGCTACGAACCTGCCCGCCGTGCGCCGATCCCGGCCCTGGATGCCGCTGACCGTGATCGCACGGCGCCGGCGATTGCGCTGCAGTTTCAGTCACCGCGGTCGGACAGTCCGCGCAACCTCTTGAAGCTGCAGCTGTCAGGAGGTGGGGTGATGCAATTCCGTCCCCGCGGTGGCGGGCTCGCGGTGCGCTACCAGACCCGCTTCTGACGCGACTGGCGGATCGGGGGCAGCGGGCCTTCACCGGGGCGACATTCCTGCGTCAGCGGGCGCCGATCCAGCGCAGCAAACGGGCTACCGACTCGAAACCGCGGCCGTAGGGCGAAGCCATCAGTGCCGTGCCGGCCCAGCGCGACTGCACGAACACCGGCTTGTCGTGGCTGAAGGTGCGAAAGCCGGCCTCGCCGTGGTAGCTGCCCTGGCCACTGGCACCGACGCCGCCGAAAGGCAGTTCTTCCTGCGCCACATGCCAGAGACAGTCGTTGATGGTGACACCGCCGGACACGGTGCCTGCGAGAACACGTTCGCGATCGGCCGTGCTGTGGCCGAACCAGTACAGCGCCAGGGGGCGGTCGCGCCGGTTGACATGGTCGATGGCGGCGTCCAGATCGTCGAAGGGCAGCACCGGTAGCAGCGGGCCGAAGATCTCCTCCTGCATGACCTGCATGCGGTCGTCGACTTCGAACAGCGCGTACGGCGGCAATTTGCCCTGCACCACGGCGGTCTCGTCGTGCAGCGGCAGCACCGTGGCACCCTTGACACGCGCATCGTCCAGCAGGCCCTGCAGGCGCGCCAGGTGGCGCGAATTGACGATGCTGGTGTAGTCGGGGTTGTCGGCCAGCGTGGGGTACAGCTTGCGGGTGGCGGCACGCAGGGCGTCCGGTAACCGGGCCATCAAACTGCGGTGCACCAGCAGGTAGTCGGGTGCGATGCAGGTCTGACCGGTGTTCAGCAGCTTGCCGGCCATCAACCGCGGCACGGCCACGTCGAGGTCGCAATCGGCGTTGAGGATCGCTGGCGACTTGCCGCCCAACTCCAGCGTGACCGGCGTCAGGTTGGCTGCCGCCGCCAGCGCCACCTTGCGGCCGACCGCGGTGGAGCCGGTGAACAGCAGGTGGTCGAAGGGCAACTCGACAAAGGCGCTGCCGACCTCGTCGTCACCGGTGACCAGCGCCAACTCGTCGGCATCGAAACGCTCGGCCACCGCCAGTTGCAGCAGTTCAGAAAAGCGGGGCGTGGCTTCCGACGGCTTGATCAGTACCCGGTTGCCGGCGGCCAGTGCCGATGCGGCTGGCGCAATCGCCAACTGGTACGGGTAGTTCCAGGGGCTGACCACGCCCACCACACCGAGCGCCTGCGGCTGCAGGCGGCTGTGCCCGGGCAGGAGGACGAAGGGCGTCGACACCCGGCGGGGCTTCATCCAGCGCGCCAGGTGGCGCAGCGTGTGGTCGATGCCGGCGCGAACCACCAGTTGGTCGGCCATGCGGGTGACATGTGCCGAGCGGTGGCCGAAGTCGGCACCGATCGCTTTGACCATGCGCGGGGCAATGGCGTCGGTCATCGCCAGCAGACGCTGCAGGCGGTCACGCCGCACGGCCAGTGACGGGTGGCGCTCACGCTCGAAGGCTGCCCGCTGCCGGTCGAACAAACCCCGCATCGGCGAGTTGTCCGCCACGCGGCTCGTTTGAGTCTCTGGGCTGCCGCGCGGGGCTTCGGCAGCCGCGATCACATCAGGGGGTGTACGGGGATCCATCCGGCATTGTCGCCGCAGGCATCTCCAGCCTCTGCAGCAGTGCGGCACCACCGAGCGCCACCTGGAACCCCGCCAAGGGATAGGGATATCGGCGCTGTCAGGCGCGGTTTCAGGTTCCCCCGCGTGCCATCCTGCACGAATCCGGTTGTCGATGACGCTCAAGTCGCTCAAGACCCGGTAACAGCAGCCGAAACCCGATGCATCTCTGAAGCAGTTGCAGTCAGCACCGGCGGAGATCGACCCTTGATTAGAGGACACCGCATGACATTCAAGACTTCGTTTGCCCGAGCCTGGGTCACCCTGGCCATCTCCTGTGGTGCGTCGGTGATCACGATGAGCCCTGCATTGGCTCAATCGGTCACGAATCCCAAAGTTGCCTCTGATCTCCGTGCGCTGGTCAACGGCAGCCAGACCGATGCTTCGAAATGGGGCGTTACCTGGGCCCGTGCGGTCAATGGTCAGGCACTCGTCAAGGTGCTGATCAATGCAGCCAGTGCCGACACCGAACTGACCGACCTGCGCCGCGACGTGTTGGCGCGCGGCGGCTCGGTGCTCTACAGCTACCTGTCGGTGCGGGCACTGTTCGCGATGGTGCCGGTGTCTGCGCTGCAACCGCTGAGCCAGCGCGCCGACGTGCTCGGCATTGCCCCCAACCGCGTCACCAAGCGCCAGGGCAGTCTCCTGCAGGACACATCGGGGTCGGTCGACGTGCTGCCGTTGCCGGGCAAGAGCGGGGGTCCGGTCGACGGCAAGGGCGTCGGCATCGCGATCCTGGATTCGGGTGTCGACTTCCGCCACCGCAATTTCAACGACGCCGGGGGCAAGACGCGGGTACGGGCGGTGGTGGACTTCGTGGCCCTGGGCCGCACGGCCACCAACGATGGTTGGGACAAGGGCAAGGACTACTCGGCTTCGGTGCGCGGCTACATCGACGGCAGCAGCTTCCAGTCCGACCTGCAGCCGCTGGAGCCAGATTCCAAGATCCCCGATGCCTACGGTCACGGCACCCATGTGGCAGCGATCGCAGCCGGTTCGGGCAGCTACCAGGCGCCCAGTTCGAGCGGCATCGCTTCAGGCGCCGACATTTACGACGTGCGGGTGCTGGACGAGCGTGGCGTCGGCAACATGGCCGACACGCTGGCCGGTCTCGACTGGGTGATCCAGCGTGCCAAGGTCACCAACATCCGGGTCGTCAACCTGAGCCTGGGCGCGCAGTCCAGTGATTCGTTCCTGGTCGAACCGTTGGCACGGGCGGCCCGCAGCGCGACGCAGGCCGGCTTGGTGGTGGTGGCAGCGGCAGGCAACGCCGGCACCGACGGTGCCGGCCGCAGGGTCTACGGCAACATCTCGTCACCGGGGCACGACCCGTCGGTGATCACGGTTGGAGCCTCCAACACCAAGGGCACGGCCGATCGCGGCGACGATGTCATGACCCGATTCAGCTCGCGTGGGCCGACCCGCGGCAGCCTGACGATGGCGGGCGGCGCACGCTGGATCGACAACCTCGTCAAGCCCGACCTGGTCGCACCCGGCAACCGCTTGGTGAGTGCGCTGGCATCTCAAGACGGCAAGGGAAGCGATTCGAAGAACTGGAACTTCCTGGCGAAAAATTACCCGCAGTTGAGTGAATCGTTCGGCACCAAGCAGGCCTCCCGGCAGGCATTGATGGAATTGAGCGGTACATCGGTGGCGGCACCGGTGGTGGCTGGCGCAGCAGCGCTGTTGTTGCAGGCCAATCCGGGGCTGACGCCGCCGCTGGTCAAGGCGATCCTGCAATACACCGCGCAGCCGTTGCCGGGTGCCAGCCTGCTGGATCAAGGTGCTGGACAGCTGAACATCGAAGGCGCAGTGCGACTGGCGCGCGCCCTGCGCACCGACATCTCGTCGGCGCTGGCTGCGGGCACTCTTAACGCCGGCGACAACCTGCTGGCTGCTGGCCAGGTGCTGCCGCTTGCGGTTTCGCAGATCAGCGGCCGCGCGGTCGACTGGAGCCGCGTCATCACCGCTGGGGGCACTCGCTTGCTGAGCGGTGATGCGCTGTTCACCCGCTGGCAGCCGATCTACGACCCGGGGTTGGTGTGGGCACGCCAGATCACGCTGCGCGGCACGGTCAGCTACCTGAAGGCCGACAAGAAGAAGGGCATCGACGCCAACACCATCCCGACCGCGATCGTCGAACGCCAGGCCGGGCCGCAGCCGCTGTTGACTGCCGGGGTCCGTCTTCTGGACGGTGTGGCGCAGAGCATCGGCGGTGGTGCCAGCGCTTTGATGACGCCGTTGACGACGCTGCTGGCGCGGGCCGATGCCGGTGCCGGTTTGACGATGCAGGTCGGCATGACCGGGGGACAGGGCTTCATCGTCAGCGAAGGGTTGCCGCTGAGCCAGGGCTTCATCGTCAGCGAAGGCTTCATCGTCAGCGAGGGCTTCATCGTCAGCGAAGGTTTCATCGTCAGCGAGGGCTTCATCGTCAGCGAAGGCTTCATCGTCAGCGAGGGCTTCATCGTCAGCGAAGGTTTCATCGTCAGCGAGGGCTTCATCGTCAGCGAAGGTTTCATCGTCAGCGAGGGCATTGCCGACCCGGCTACCGCCAGCGATACCAGCCTGCTCGGCGACCGCTGAGATCTTCAGTGCCGAAGCCCTGCGAAGCCAGGGTCGACCACCACGGGGCCGCTCTCCTTGCGCAAGGGGAGCAGCCCCTTTCTTCGTTTTGGGGCATCACCGTGGGCAAACCACGGCCATCGAACAGGCAAGGCTCAAGTCTGAACGCAGGCAAGCCGAAACTGGGTCCAGGGACCCGGCAGACAGGGGCCCGAACCCAACGATGATCCGGATGCCACCCACCCTCCCCACCATCGACTCGAGCCCCGCAGCCGTCGGCTGGCTCGGGCGCTGGCGCCAGCGGCACTTTCACGACTACTCCCGGGCTGCCGGGCGGGTGTGGCTGGCGGTGGCAGCAGCGGGATCGGCGGCGGGCGCTGCGACATTGCTCGGCTGGTTGCCAGGCCACGCCATCGAGCCTGCCACCTTGCTCCCCGCCTTGGTGCTGGTGGTGCTGGCAGCGATGTTCCCGGTGCAGATTCCGCGCACCCAGCACACGGTGCTGATGGCCGATGCCTTCGTCTTCACGATCCTCGCTACGCTGGGCCCTTCGGCGGCGGTTCTGGCAGCCGGCGCCGAGGCCCTGACCGGTGGTTTGCGCAGTTCGAAGCGCCTGTCGACCTGGATCAGCGCACCCACCGCAGCGATGGCTGCGATGCTGCTGGCAGCCACCGCGCAGGTCGGTCTGGCCGATGGACTCGAAGCGCTGGGGCTGCCGGCGGCCGCTGCACTGCTGGCGTCGTTGTGCCTGGCCGCACCCGCCTACGTGACGCTGGTCAGCGCCCCGTTGATGAAGATGATGGCCTTGAAGTCGGGCGGCAGGTTCGACCTGCGGTCCTGGCTCGACGCCGCCACACCGCACCTCCTGCTCAATCTGGCTGCTGCGTTCATCGCTGGCCTGCTGGCGCTCAACTACCAGCGCTTCGGCCCCGCAGTCGCGGTGGTTGCCGCAGCCCTTGCATTCACGATGGTGGCGCTGCTGCGCCGCATGTTCGGCAAGCACGAACGGCTGCGCGCGGCACACGAACACGACCTGAATCTGGCGCAGCGCGACGCCGCCCTGAGCCAGCAGCGCTTCACGGCGTCGTTCACGCACGCGGCCATTGGCATGGCCGTGGTTCGGTCCGACGGACGCATCGTGCAGGTCAATCAGGCCTTGTGCGAGCTGCTGGAGGTGGCCGAGCCGCAACTGCTGGGCCAGGACCTGGGCCACCTGCTGCCCGATGCCGACAAGGCATCGCCCGATGGCGAAGTCGAAGGCGCAGTCGAAGTCCGCAGCCAGGCGGCGCACGGGCGCGAGTTGTGGCTGTCGGTGCACCGCAGCCGCTACGAAGACCCGGACGACGATGGCCATTGGCTCATCTACCAGTTGCACGACGTGACGCAGCGTCACGAAGCCGAGGCTCGGCTGCAGCACATCGCTTATCACGACGGCCTCACCGACCTGGCCAACCGCCACAGCTTTCATGAGCGGCTCGAAGTGGCCGTGGAGCGGTCGCTGCTCGACGCCGAGTGGCGTTTTGCGGTGCTGTTCCTGGACCTGGACCGCTTCAAGACGGTCAACGACAGCCTGGGACACAGCGCCGGGAACCAACTGCTGCGCGAGATCGCAAGGCGTCTTGCCGAATGCGTCCGGCCTGGGGACCTGGTGGCGCGCCTTGGCGGCGATGAGTTCGCGGTGCTGATCGACGCACTGGGCAACGCCGACGCGGGCCTTGCGCTGGCACAGCGGGTGCTGCAGGCGATGAGCCGGCCTTTCGAGATCGAGGGCACCGAAGTGCTGCCCGGCGCCAGTATCGGCATCACCTTCAGCGACCTGGGCTACCGCACGGCCGAAGAAGTGTTGCGTGACGCCGACCTGGCGATGTACGAGGCGAAAGCGGGTGGCCGAAACCGCGTGGCGTTGTTCGACAGCTCGATGCACGAACGCGTGGCGCAGAAGCTGGCGCTGGAATCCGATCTGCGCCACGCTATCGGCGAAGGCCAGCTGGCGGTGCATTTTCAGCCGCTGTACGAGTTGTCGCCGTACCGGCTGCACGGCTTCGAGGCCCTCGCGCGCTGGGTGCACCCGCAACGCGGCATGGTCAGCCCGGCCGTGTTCATTGCGCTGGCCGAAGAGTCCGGCCACATCGAGGCCTTGACCGACCTGGTCCTGGACGGCTCGCTGGCGCAGCTGTCGATCTGGCAGCGCGACCATCCCGAAGCCGGCTCGCTGGGTGTGCATGTCAATATCTCGGGACGCGACCTGGGCCGCGCCGACCTGGTGTCGATGGTGCTGGCTGCGCTGCAGCGGCACCCGGTGGCACGTGGATCGCTGACGCTGGAGATTACCGAAACCACGTTGATGGGTCGGCTGGACCTGGCGCTGAACACGATGGGCCAGTTGCGGGCGCACGGTGTGGGGTTCTCGATCGACGATTTCGGCACGGGCTACTCTTCGCTGTCCTACCTGGGCACGCTGCCCATCGACAGCCTGAAGATCGATCGCTCGTTCGTGATGGGCATGCACGAGGCGCCGCAGAACGTCGAGATCGTGCGGGCGGTGGCCATGCTGGGCAAGTCGCTCGGTCGGCGTGTAATCGCCGAGGGCATCGAAACCCCGGCGCAGCTGCAGATGCTGCAGCAGCTGGGGGTGGACGTGGGGCAAGGCTATCTGCTGAGCCGACCGTTGCGCGCAGAGCAGGTCACCGAACTGCTGGAGCCGTTGCGCTCGACCGTCGGGGCCGACACCGCGCTGCTCGCAACCTGAACTCGCAGCTCGCAGCTCGCAGCTCGCAGCCATCGCAGCCCAGCCCGCAGCCGCAGGTTATGGCCCGTTCAACGCAGCGGTCGCATCACCTTGGCCAGCGCCTCCGGATTCAGTGGCTTGGTGAAGTAGTGGTCGGCCAACTCGAAGGTCTTGTCCACGCGCGGGTCGCCGGCGCTGAACCCGGTGAGCGCGATCAGCACCACGTCGCTGCCGTGGCGCGCGCGCAAGGTTTCGCACAGTTGGTCGCCGGTCATGCCGGGCATCATCACGTCGAAGAACACGCAATGCGGCAGGTGCTGCTCGACCATCGCCAGCGCGGCCACGGCGTCGCCCGCGGTCCATACCTCGCAGTCGTCCAGGCGCAGCAGAGCCGCCAGGGTTTCGGCCGAATCGGCGTTGTCGTCGACCACCACCACGCGCAGCGCGTCAACCATGACCGTCGACGGCCGCCGGCTGCGGGCCGACCCAGTCGTCACGCAGTTCGCGCTTGAGCACCTTGCCGATGGCACTGCGCGGCAGCTTGTCAATGCAGCGCACCCCCGCCAGACGCTGGGTCTTGCCGACCTCGGCATCGGCATTTGCCCACTGCCGCACCGCTTCGGCCCGGTCGGCGGCCGCCGCGTGGCTGGCGCCGAAATCCTTCAGCACCACGAAGGCCACCGGGGTTTCGCCCCATTCGGCCGAAGGCACCCCGATCACCGCCGCCTCGGCGACCTCGGGGTGGCGGCGCAGCACAGCTTCGAGGTCGCTCGGGTAGATGTTGAAGCCGCCGCTGATGATCATGTCCTTGCGGCGATCCTGCAGCACCAGGAAGCCGTCTTCGTCGAAGCGGCCGATGTCTCCGGTGCGCAGGAACCGTTGGCCCTGACTGTCGAACCACTCGACCTCGGCGCTCAACAGCGGCTGGTTGTGGTAGCCGCTCATCATGCCACCCGATCGCCCCACGACTTCGCCGCTGGCGTCGCTGGCAGCCCCCGGTGTGCGCGGCACCTCGACGCTGTGCTCGTCGATCAAACGAATGTCGTGGCCCTCGGCCGGTTGCCCCACGGTGTGCAGCTTGTCGGGGCGTTCGTGGGCCAGCAGGATGCAGGTGCCGCCGCCTTCGGTCAGGCCATAGAGCTCGATCAGCCCACCGGGCCAGCGCGCCAGCACGTCGGCCTTCAGTGCCGCGTCGAAAGGCGCGCTGGTGCTGAGCTTGCAACGGAACGACGACAGGTCGAAGCGCCCGAAGTCGGGGTGCGCCATCAAACGCTGGTATTGCACCGGCACCAGCATGGTGTGGGTGACGCGGTGGCGCTGACACAGTTGCAGGTAGGCGCCGGCATTGAACCTGGACATCAGCACCAAGCAGCCGCCACGCGCCAGGGTCGGGATCAGCGCCACCAGGGTGGTATTGCTGTAGAGCGGGGTGGCCAGCAGCGTGACGGTCTCGGTCGAGTAGCCGACCACCGTGCTGCGCTGGATGTGGGCCCAGCGCATGCGGTGCTGCTGCACGATGCCCTTGGGAGTTCCCGTGGTGCCCGACGAGTAGATCAGGTTGAAGGGCCAGTCGGGGTCGATCTCGACCGGGGTCGGCGGCCGCACGGTGGCATCGAGCCAGGCCTTGAATGCGACCTCGTCGTCCAGTTGCAGCACCGGCACCGCCGCAGGCCAGAACACCGCTTCAGCCGCCACGGCGGAGTCGATGAAGACACGGCGGGCGCCAGCGTCGATGGCCATCGTGGCACGCTGCAGCGGGGTCGCGCTGGGCGCCAGCGGCGCAATCGCCAGACCGGCGCGCAGGCCACCCAGGAACACGGTCACATAGGCGATCGAGTTGGCCGCACACAACACGATGCAGTCGCCGGGGCCCAGGCCTTCGTGCTGCAGCGCTGCGGCCACGCGGTCGGCCTGCCGGTCGAGCGACCGCCAGTCGAGCACCGTGTCGCCTTCGATCAGGGCGGCGGCGTCGGGGCGGCTGCGTGCGTGGTCGGCGATCAGCGACGGCAGGTCACGGAACGGGGGCA
>JBDSMV010000144.1:0-21737 GCA_039915715.1 Rubrivivax sp.
AGCCGAACCTCTACTCGCCGCCGCTTGGCAAGCACACGCAGCTCCCGCTCGGTGTGCTCGTCCAACTCAATCGTCTTGGCAACCCGCATCGCTCCAGCCTCCTGGATGGTTCGAGTATGCCGGCGCAAATAAGTTCTACAACATCACGCGCACTGCACTAGTGGCCGCGAAGAGCCTGTGGCCGAGCGAGTTCGAACAGCCGCTTTCGCCACAAAACTGGCATCCGGCGCAATCCATTTGAACGTACGCGGGCACCCCCACGAATCCGCTGCTGAAACCCTCGCCGCACCCACTCACCACCGCCCCGACGATCATCCGCCATGCGCGTTCTGATCGCCGCACTCGGCAGCCATGGCGACCTGCTGCCGTTCATCGGCATCGCACAGGTCCTGCGCGACCGGGGCCACGCCGTGCGCATCTACAGCAACGGTCACTACGCCGACCTGGTGCGCGGTGCGGGGCTGACCTTCGTGCAAACCAGCGAAGCGCGGCTGCTGCGCGATGCGTTTGCCGATCCGCGTGCGGTGCAGACGCGGGCCGGAATGCAACTCATCGCCGAAGGCATCGCAGGCTCGCTGCTGCCCACCTATCAAGCCATGGCGCAGGATGTGGTGGCCGGCCACACCCTGCTGGTGGGATCGACCCTGGCCTTCGCGGCTCAGCTGCTGGCCGAAACCCAAGGGCTTCCGTTCGCGGTCGTGCACTTGTCGCCATCGGTCTTCCGCTCGCTGCACGACACGCCGCGGCTGGATGCCGGCACCACGTTGCAGCATCTGCCGCACTGGCTCAAGCGTGCCGCGTTCGCAGCCGCCGACCGCTGGTTCCTCGACCCGTTGCTCGCCGCGCCGTTGAATGCCATTCGCGTTCCGATGGGGTTGCCCCCGGTGCGGCGTGTGATGCACGGCTGGATTCACGAGGCCGATCTGACAGTGGGTCTGTTCCCGCGCTGGTTCGCAGCGCTGCAGCCCGACGGGCCGCCCGATGTGCTGCTGGCCGGTTTCCCGCTGCACGACGGGGGCGACGAACCCATGCCCGAACTCGAACCCGGTTCGGCGCTGCAGGCTTTTTTCGATGAAGGACCGGCGCCGGTGGTCTTCACCGCGGGCACGGCCAACACGCAATCGCAGGCGTTTTATGCCGTCTCGGCCGCGGCCTGCGCGCAGTTGGGATTGCGCGCCGTGCTGGTGGCGGGCCGGCGCGACCAACTGCCGGCGCAGCTGCCGCCGGGCGTGATCCACGTGCAGTTCGCGCCATTCAGCTGGATGTTCAGCCGCGCCGCACTGGTGGTTCACCACGGCGGCATCGGCACGCTCAGTCAGGCACTGGCTGCCGGTGTGCCGCAGTTGATCCGCCCGATGGCCTACGACCAGTTCGACAACGCGCAACGGGCCTGCCGGCTGGGTGTGGCGCGAGAGCTGTTGCCGGCTGACTACCGCCTGCCAGCGCTGACCCACCGGCTCTCGGCAATGCTGGGCGATGCTGCGGTGCGCGACCGGTGCGCCGCGCTGGCGGCGCGGCTGGCGCAGGGCGACGCCCTTGCCACCGTCAGCGATGCGCTGGAAGCCTGCTTCGCTGCATCGGCTGTTCGGCACGGCCGGGTGCAGCCGGCATCGACGGGACAGCGGGTCGAAGGCCGGTGATCCGGCACCAACTCGACGCCCTCAGGTGCCGCAATAGGTCTGATACGCCGCTGTGATCACGGCCGACGCAGGTGCTGCATAACCTGCCAATTGCACAGACTCGGCCCACGGATCGCGCAGCGCGACGAGCAGGTCGTTGAAAGGCTGCATCTCACCTGCCGTGGCGGCCGCCAGCGCTTCCTCGACGCGGTGGTTGCGCGGAATCACGAACGGGTTGACGCGGCGCATGCGGCTGGCACGAACAGCGGGCGCAACGTTGGCGACATCCTCTGGCCCACAACGCGCCTGCCAGCGCTGCAGCCAAGGATCGACCACCGACGCCTCGCCGAACAGCGCGCGCAGCGGGTTGGCATCGCCGTCGGCTGCATCGCACAGGCGGCGCCAGCCCAGTGTGTGGTCGACCTGGTGCTGCTGCAGCAACGCCAGAAAGTCGTCGGCCAAGGTCTGGTCGGTGGCGGGGTCGGCGGCTGCGCTTTCAGCCGCGCCTGCGGCCGGGTCTTGGGCCAGGACTTCGGCCAGATCTTCGGGGGCCAGCAAACCCAGCTTGGCGCGTTGACCCTTCAGCCTGGCAGCGGCGAACCAGCCGGGCCAGGCGTCGATCACCGCGGTGGCCTTCTCGATGGCTGCCTGCATCTCGGTCTTGTCATCGGGCTTCGCGATCAACGGCAGCAGCGCTTCGGCCAGCCGCGCCAGGTTCCATTGCGCGATCGCCGGCTGGTTGCCATAGGCATAGCGCCCCTGGTGGTCGATGCTGCTGAACACCGTCGCCGGGTCGACCGCTTCCATAAAGGCGCAGGGGCCGTAGTCGATGGTCTCGCCCGAGATCGTCATGTTGTCGGTGTTCATCACGCCGTGGATGAAGCCGATGTTCATCCACTGCGCGATCAGGCTGGCCTGCCGCTTCGCCACTGCGCGCAGGAAGGCGAGCGGGGCATCGGGTGCGCCGACCAGGTCGGCGTCGTGGCGGGCGACCGCATAGTCGAACAGCCGCTGCAGCTTGCCGATCTCGCCGCGCGCGGCGAAGAACTGGAAGGTGCCGACCCGCAAGTGGCTGGCCGCAATGCGGGTCAGCAGCGCACCGGGCAGCATGGCGTCGCGCACCACAGGCTCGCCGGTGGCCACCACCGCCAGTGCGCGGGTGGTGGGGATGCCGAGGGCGTGCATGCCTTCGCTGATCAGCACTTCGCGCAGCATCGGCCCGACGGCAGCGCGGCCGTCACCGCCACGCGAGTACGGGGTGCGACCGGAGCCTTTGATCGCGATGTCGCGCCGCTGCCCGTTGCGGTCGATCACTTCGCCCAGCAACAGCGCGCGGCCATCGCCCAGTTGCGGCGAGAAGCCGCCGAACTGGTGCCCGGCATAGGCCTGGGCGATGGGTTGGGCACCCGGGGGCACGGCATTGCCGGCCAGCACCGCGATGCCTGGCGCCGCAGCCAGCGCCTGCGCATCGAGGCCGAGTTCATCGGCCAGAGCGGCATTCAGAAACAGCAGGTCTGGCGACGGTGACCGCGCCGGTTGGACCTCGGCATACAGGCCGGGCAGGTCGCGGGCATAACTGTTGTCGAATTCGATCTCGAGCATGGGTGTGGGGTGCGCGGTTGCAGCGGCTCAGTCGGCATAGCCCGGCAGTTCACGGTCGACGACCCGCATCATGGCTTCGAAATACAGCCGTTCGCGCGCGGCGCGCGGGTGGCGGTCGTCGGGGTTGGTGGCGCGCACCCGGTCGACCACGGCTGCAGACAGCAGGTTCAGCGGCTGCCCGCTGCCCATCGCCAGCAGTTGCGTGCGGCAGACGCGCTCGAGCTTGTACAGGCGCCGGTAGGCTTGCGGCATGGTGTCGCCGACGGCGATCACACCGTGGTTTTTCATGAAGAGGATCGACTTGTCGCCCAGCACCTGGGCCAGCCGCTCGCCTTCGGCCAGGTCGGCGGCGAGCCCGGTGTAGGTGTCGTCGTAGGCGATCTGGCCATCGAAGAAGGCCGCGGTCTGCGTGGCCGGCAACAACCGGTTGTCCTGCAGCATGTTCAGCGCCAGCGCCCAGGTCTGGTGGGTGTGCAGCACCACGGCCGCGCCGCTGATGCGGTGCAGCGGCGCATGAATGCACTGCGCCGACAGCTCCACCACGCCTTCACCTTCCAGCGTGGCGCCCGACTCGTCGAACACCGCCAGATCACTGGCCCGGGCCTCGGACCAATGGCGCCCGAAAGGCAGGATCAGGTACTGCCCCGGTCGCCCCGGCACCGCCACGGTGAAGTGGTTGTCGATGCCCTCGTCGAGTTGGTCGAGCACTGCCATGCGCAAGGCGGCGGCGAGATGGACGCGAGCAAGGCGGACAGGATCGTCATCCTCGACACCCCGAGGCGATGGCGTCAACACATGCAGGCTCATGGCGATCTCCAAAGCACTGTGAGGCGCCCATTCTCGACCAAGCCCGCGAAAGCGGGTTGCACCCGCCCGAACCTCGCGCCACCCACTCCGACTGTGCGCGAGCGAAGCGCAGCGAACCCACCGAGAAGAGCCGCGGAACCGGCTCTGCCGGGCCGCAGGCGGAGCGCCCCCTCGTGTGGGGAGAGGCCGCGCCGAACGAGCGCCTGCGCGCTCGTGAGTGGCTGCCGAGCGCCTGTCGGCATGCAGGCCGACAGGCAGCGAGCGAAAGCGAGCGTGGGGGCTAACTGTTGCTGCGGACTTCCTCGATTGTCGTCACCCCCGCCAGCACCTTCTCGATGCCGTCCTGCCGCAGCGTGCGCATGCCGTCACCGAGCGCATGGCGCTGCAGGTCGTCGACGCGGCTGCCGGTCTGGATCAGGTGGCGCAACCCGCGTGACACCCACATCAACTCGTGAATCCCTGCGCGCCCCTTGAAGCCGTCGTTGCCGCAGGCCGCGCAACCGGCGCTGTGCCAGCTCTGCAGCCGACCGTTGACGCCGAAGCGCGCACGCCAGCCGGCCAGCACGTCTTCCGGCGGCGGTGTGGCCTCCACGCGTCTGTCGCCCGACCCCATCACATGCAGCCAGTCGCGCAGCAACTCTTCTTGTTCCTCGGCGGTGGCATCGCGGCTGGTGCGGCACTGCGTACACAAGCGCCGCACCAGCCGCTGCGCCAACACGCCCAGCAAGGCATCGGCGAAGTTGAACGGGTCCATCCCCATGTCCAGCAGCCGCGTGACCGTTTCCGGTGCACTGTTGGTGTGCAGCGTGGACATCACCAGGTGGCCGGTCAGCGAGGCTTCGATCGCCACCTTGGCGGTTTCCTGGTCGCGGATCTCGCCGACCATGATCACGTCCGGATCAGCGCGCAAGAAGGCACGCAAGGCTTTCGCAAACGTCCAGTCGATGCGCGGGTTGACCTGCACCTGGCGCAGGCCCGGCTGGGTGATCTCGATCGGGTCCTCGGCAGTCCAGATCTTTCGTTCCGGAGCGTTGATGCTGCCCAGAACCGAATGCAGCGTGGTGGTCTTGCCCGACCCTGTGGGGCCTACGCACAGCAGCATGCCGTAGGGGCGGCCGGCGGCGGCTTGCAGCGCCTGCAGGTTGGCCGGGCTCAGCCCCAGGCTCTCGATCGGGATCGGCTTGCTGGACTGCAACAGCCGCAGCACCGCGTCTTCGAGCCCGCTGTGAGTGGGGATCGTCGCCACCCGCAATTCGAGCTTCACGCCCTGCACGAACTTGTGAAAGGCGATCTTGCCGTCTTGCGGCTTGCGTTTCTCGCTGATGTCCAGGTCGCACATGATCTTCAGCCGTGCGATCAATGCGTTGCGGTAGCTGGGCGGCAGCTCCAGATACGGGCGCAGGTGGCCATCGCAGCGAAAGCGGATGCGCACCTTCTCGCGCCCCGGAGCGCATTCGATGTGGATGTCGGAAACGCCCTGGGTGTGGGCTTCCAGAATCATCGAGTTGATCAGCCGCACCAGCGAGTTGTCGCTCTGCTCGATCGAGCTGTGGTCGTCGCCGGGGTCCGCCAGCGCGTCGCCTTTCTCCATCGATGCCAGCAGCTTGCTGGCGTCGCCGGGCTCGAACTCGATCGGAGCACCGGGGTCGCTGGACAAGCGTCCTTTGAATGCGGTCGCACCGACCTTTTCGTAGGCCCGGTCGATGGCCGCCAGCAGCAGCCCGGTGCGTGCCAGCACCGGCACGATCTTGCATTGCGCGGCGAATTCCAACTCTTCGATCTTGCTGCGGTTGGACGGGTCTTCCACGGCCACCACCAGGCGGCCATTGCGCACCATCAGCGGCAGCGCGGGCACGCGCGTGGCCACCGCATAGGGCACCTTGCCGACGGCTTCGGCATCGGCAGCGAACTTCAGCACGTCCACCAGCGGGTAGCCCATCTTGCGGGCCAGCGCGGTCTGCAGGTCGGCACGCGACACCAGCCCGTTGCGCACCATCAACTCACCCAGCGGCACGCCGCGGTCGCTGCGCTGCTGCAGCAGTGCTTCTGCCAGTTGCACCTCGGTGATGAAACCGAGTGCCGTCAGCGCTTCGCCGATGCGCACCATCGGCATCTTCGACTGCTGCTCGACAGCCTCGGCCAATTCGTCGGCGGTGATGATCTGGCGCACCACCAGCATGTCGCCCAGCTTGCGGGCGCGCAGCGTCTGCTGCTGCGACAACGCCTGCGTGATCTGGTCCGGCGTCACCGACTGCATCTCGACCAGCGCGTCGCCGATGCGCAGCCCGATCTCGGCTTCGGTGTAGGCACTGCGCGGCACATACCAGCGCCGCACCGACCCGCTGGCGTCGACGGGTTCGAACAAGAACAGACCGTGCCCTTCTTCGCGGTGGCCGACCGTGTGGCCGGCCCACACCGGGGCGTCCTTGAGATTGATCTTGAAGGGTGTGCCGCGCCGCAGCGACTCCAGATCCGATGCGTCAGCCGGTGCCGACGGTGCACGCAGCGGCTCGGTCAGCTGCAGGCGCCTGAACTGCGCCAGCCGCAGCACCTGCGAGCGGCGCTGCGTTCGCAGGCGCAGGTGCACGAATCCGGCTTGCGGCTGGAACGAGGTCAGCTCGCCATCGAGCATGTGGCCATTGAGACCTTCGATGCGGCAGGACGGCACTTCGCCGGGCCGCGCGCCGGCCACGCCCGCAAGGGCAGGCGCCGGCCACACGAGCGCCTCGTGATCTTCGAAGGCGAGCGCGGCCGCTGGCGGCTGGGAGAGATCGGACATGCGGAATCCTGGGTCGCCGCGACGGCGGCATGCGGGTGCCTTGCATGCTAGGGAGAAGGCCGCGGTGCAACGAGCAGAACAGGCGGGCGATCTGCGCCCAGTCCGCAACCAGCGCCAGGGTCGCTACCTCATCTGCTGTGGCAGCCAGGTGACGATCTGCGGCACCGCATAGATCAGCGCCAGCGCCACGACCATCAGCAGGAAAAACGGCAGCGTCGCCCGTGCGATCCAGCCGATGTCGCGCCCGGTCATGCCTTGCAGCACAAACAGGTTGAAGCCCACCGGCGGCGTGATCTGCGCCATCTCCACCACCACCACCACGAAGATGCCGAACCACAGCAGGTCGATGCCGGCCGCCTGCACCGTGGGCAGGATCACCCCCATCGTCAGCACCACCATGCTGATGCCGTCGAGGAAGCAGCCGAGCAGGATGTAGAACGCCATGATTGCCAGCAGCAGTTGCCAGCGCGACAGGCCGAGCGATCCGATCCATTCGGCCAAGTGCCGTGGCAAGCCGATGTAGCCCATGCTGAGGGTCAGAAACGCGGCGCCGGCGAGGATCATTGCGATCATGCAGTAGAGCCGTGTGCCGCCCAACAGCGAATCCCTGAAGCTCTGCCAGCTCAGCGACCCCTGCAGCGCCGAGATCACGAGCGCTCCCAGCACCCCCACTGCAGCGGCTTCGGTGGCAGTGGCCACGCCGGCATAGATGCTGCCCAGAACCGCGGCGATCAGCAGCATCACCGGGATCAGGTGGCGCGACTCGCGCAGACGGTATCCCCAGGCCGATCCGGTGCTGGTGCGCGGGTCCATCGGCGGCACCTGCTCGGGGTGGCGCCAGGCCCAAAGCGCCAGCCAGCCCGAGAACAGCGTCGCCAGCAACAGCCCTGGCAGCACGCCGCCAATGAACAACTGCGCGATCGAGACATCGGCGCTGACACCGTAGACGATCATGATGATCGACGGCGGGATCAAGAGGCCGAGCGTGCCGGCGCCGGCCAGCGAACCGATGGCGATGTGATCGGGATAGCCGCGCGCCTTGAGCTCGGGCAGGCTCATCTTGCCGATGGTGGCGCAGGTGGCGGCACTGCTGCCCGACACCGCTGCGAAGATCGCGCAGCCCACCACGTTGACATGCAGGAGCCGCCCGGGCAGCGCCTGCATCCATGGCGCCAGGCCGCGGAACATGTCCTGGCTCAGCCGCGTGCGAAACAGGATCTCGCCCATCCAGACGAAGAGCGGCAGCGCGGTCAGCGTCCAGCTCGACGACGAACCCCAGATCGTCACCGCCATCGCATCGCCGGCGGGGCGTGAACTGAACAGCGCCATGCCGATCCATGCGACACCGGACAAAGTCAGGCCGATCCAGACCCCGCTGCCGAGGATGGCGAACAGCGCCACCACCAGCAGCGCCATGATCCAGATGTCGTTCATTCGATGCGGGCCGGCTCGGACGGGTTCGGCTCGACGCGCTCGCCGCGCAGCTCCAGCACCAGCTCGTCGATGAAGGCGATGGCGAGGATGGCGCTGCCGATGGCCATGCCGAGCTGCGGCAGCCACAGCGGGGTGGCGTCGGCAGCGGTGGAAATGTCGTTGAAGGTGTGCGACTGCCATGACAGCCGCGCCGCATACCAGGCACCCAGCAGTGCCAGCGCCGACGCCGCCGACAGCGCCCAGACCTCGGCCGCCTTGCGCGCGCCGCCCTCCAGCGACGACAGCAGCAACGTGACGCGGATGTGCTCGCCGCGCTTCAGCGTGTGCGCCAGCGCCAAAAAGCCGGCACCGGCCATCAGATAGCCGGCATAGGCGTCAGTGCCCGGTACATGGAAGTGCAGCTGCCGACTCACGATCGACAGCAGCACCATCAAGAGCAGCCCCACCATGCACAGCGCCGCAAGCCATGCGGCCCCGTCGTAGAGGCCGTTCAGCAGGCGGCGGATCACGTGCCCCCACGCTCCCTGACGGTCGAGGGCTGTTGGCCCCCACGCTCCCTGACGGTCGAGGGCTGTCGGCCCCCACGCTCCCTGACGGTCGCTGCCCCCCGAGGGGGCGCTCGCCTGCGGCCCGGCAAAGCCGGTTCCGCGGCTCTACCGGGTTGTGACGCGGGTCGTGACGCGCGGGGTGACGCCTCGCTTTGCTCGCGTAAGGTCGCTGCGGGCATCACTTTGCCTGGAAGGCATCCACCAACTGCTTGCCTTCAGGCCCGGCCTTGTCGACCCATTCCTTCAGCATCGTCTGCCCGACCTGCTTCATGTCGGTCTTCAGCTGCGGCGGCGGCGGCAGGATCTGCATGCCTGCGGCTTTGAGCTTGTCCAGCGAGTCGGTGTTGGCGGCCTTGCTGGCGGCCCAGCCGCGGGTCTCGGCTTCGGCGCCGGCTTTCATGACCGCGTCCTGCGTGGCCTTGTCCAGCGCCATGAAGGCCGCCTTGTTGACGATCACCGCGTTCTTCGGCAGCCAGGCCTGGGTGTCGTACCAGTACTTCACATGCTCGTAGAGCTTCGAGTCCCAACCCGTGGAGCCGCTGCTCATCATGCTGTCGGCCACCCCGGTGGCGAAGGCTTGACTGACTTCCGCGGCCTGCACCGTCACCGGCTGCGCGCCCACCAGTTCGGCGATGCGGGAGGTGGCCGGGCTGTAGGCGCGCCACTTCATGCCCTTCATGTCGGCCGCCGAGTAGAGCGGCTTCTTGCTGTAGATGCCCTGCGGCGGCCAAGGCACCGCATACAGGATGAACATGCCCTGTTCGCCGAGTTTCTTGTCGATCATCGGTTTCTGCAGCTTCCACAGCTTGGCCGCTTCGTCATAGCTGTCGGCCAGGAACGGGATGCCGTCGGCACCGAAGACCTGCCACTCGTTCTGAAAATTGACGAGCAAGATCTCGCCCATCTGCGCCTGCCCGCCTTGCACCGCGCGCTTGATCTCGGGTGCCTTGAACAGCGACGCACCCGGGTGCACGGTGATCTTCAGCTTGCCGCTGCTGGCCTTGTCGACATCGGCGGCGAACGCGGCCAGGTTGATGCTGTGGAAGTTGCTGGCCGGGTAGGCCGCCGGCAGGTCCCACTTGGTCTGGGCCTGGGCGCCAAAGGCGCACAACGCGAGCGTGGCGGCAGCGGCTTGCAGGGATCGTGAAATGTGCATGAGAACTCCTGTCGTGGATGCGCAAGTCGGGCCAGACCCGACTTCGCAAGCATAGAACGTGCCCGTGACCGCAAGAGCCAGGGCTTCCCCGAAGCGGGCCACCGCATCGGCGCCAGCGGCAGGTCGCAGCGTTGGCTGCGCCCGGTCAAAGCGACGCTGCCAACTTGGTGCGGAACTCGGCCAGCCGCTTGGCGCCGTTGCGGTTGTCGGCCATGGCACTGAACCAGCGCGGGTAGACCGCCCGCAGTTCCTCGGCGCTTTTGCAATCGAAGATCGAACGCACCAGACTCAAGCGCGTGTTCTGACCGAAGATGAGGTTGACGCTGTTGATCATGAAATTTTGCGACATCTCGACTTCATGGGCGCTGCGCGTGGCGGCGTCGGGCAGGCGCCGCAGGTCGCCCGCGATGTCGCCCGCCATGGTTGCCGCAACACCGGCCGCAACACCGGCCGCAGTCACCGCCGGCGGCATGGCCGGCGGGTTTGCGCGAACCAGGGTGGGCGCGGCTGCGGGCGCTGGAGCCGTGGCGCGGCTTGCGACCTCGATCAATTCCAGATCCGACAATTGCTGCAGCGCCGCCCGCACCTCGTCACCGAGCATGGCGGCGAACTCACGGACGTTGCGCTTGCCGTCGACCAGGATCAGCGTGCTGCGAAGGCGCGGTGCCAGCCGCAGGGCGCGGGTCTTGATCTCGACGTCGGCCGCGGCGGTCTTGGCAAAGATGAAGGGGTCTTCCATCGATCGGGCGTCCGTGAAACGTTTGCTGGAGTCGGTCGGCCACATCCCGTGGGTTCGCCGGCCGCCTGCCGCTGTGCTGCCGTCTCGCTTCCCCTTGCATGCTGGGACCTCGGGACGGTTCACTGGCGCAGAGTAATGCGACGACTCAGGCCCAATTCTCGGCTTGTGCGTTGAAGCGCTCAACCCGTCATGCCAAACCAAGGCGCACCGATGTCCAGGAAGCCAGGCCCGATGCTCGGTCTGTTGATGCTCGACACCCGTTTCTCGCGTCCGCCGGGCGACATCGGCCACCCGCAAACCTTCGGCTTCGCGGTGCGGCGCCGGGTGGTCGCAGGCGCAACCGCGACCCGGGTGGTGCGGGACCGAGACCCGGCGGTGCTCGCGCCATTCATTCGCGTCGCCCGGGCGTTGGTGACCGAAGGCTGCGAGGCCATCGCCACCAGTTGCGGGTTCCTCTCCTTGTGGCAGCGAGAGCTGCAGTCGGCGCTGCCGGTGCCGGTGTGGACGTCCAGCCTGCTGGAGCTGGCGCGGCTGCAGTCGGGGTCACAGTCACAGTCACAGTCACAGGCGCCACGTGCCCGGTGCGGGGTCATCACGATCGATGCGGCGTCGTTGACGGCCGATCACTTGCGCGCTGTCGGTGCCGACCCGCTGACCCCGGTCGAAGGGATCGAGGTGGGCTCGGCGCTGCATCGCACGCTGCTCGACGACCTGCCGACGCTCGACATGGACGATGCGGCCGCCCAGGTGCTGGCCGCAGCCGCGCGCCTGCGCAAGCGCCACCCCGACATCGACACCCTGGTACTGGAATGCACCAACCTGCCGCCTTATGCCGAAGCGCTGCGGCACCAGACGGGTCTTCATGTGCACGATGTCGTGACGATGCTGAACGCCCGCGTGGCGGGATTGCGACCGTGAGCCCGCGATTCGTCGCGGCCCTCGACGGGGCCGCCGCGCTCGAGCGCGTGTTCGAGAGTCCCATGACGCCGCGCGTGTCTGTTGTAGCCTGCCACCGACGCCTCCCTTCTTTCCTTCGATCGCCCGGACCTCGACCATGAGCGCATCCACACCCAACCGCTGGCAGTTCTGGATCGACCGGGGCGGCACCTTCACCGACATCGTCGGCCGCGCGCCCGACGGTGCGCTGAAGACGCTCAAATTGCTGAGCGAGAACCCCGAGCAGTATCCGGATGCCGCGGTCGAAGGCATCCGCCGCATGCTCGGCCTCAAGGGCGACCAGGCCATCACCGCCGAGCAGGTCGAGTGCGTGAAGATGGGCACCACCGTCGCCACCAACGCGCTGCTCGAACGCAAGGGCGACCGCACGCTGCTGGTCACCACGCAGGGCTTCGGTGATGCGCTGCGGATCGCCTACCAGGCGCGGCCGCGACTGTTCGAGCGCCACATCGTGCTGCCCGAGTTGCTCTACGACCGGGTGGTGCAGGCGCAAGAGCGCGTCGGTGCGCATGGCGATGTGCTGCAGCCGCTGGACGCGGCGCTGTTGCGCAAGGACATGCAAGCCGCCTTCGACGACGGCATCCGCGCCTGCGCGATCGTCTTCATGCACGGTTACCGCTATCCGGCGCACGAAGCCGCAGCAGCCGCGCTGGCGCACGAGATCGGGTACGAGCAGGTGAGCGTCTCGCACGAAGTCAGCCCGTTGATGAAGCTGGTCTCGCGCGGCGACACCACGGTGGTCGATGCCTACCTGTCGCCGATCCTGCGCCGCTATGTCGACCGGGTGGCGTCGCAGATGCCGGGGGTCAATCTGTTCTTCATGCAGAGCAGCGGCGGGCTCACCGAAGCGCACCACTTCCAGGGCAAGGACGCGATCCTGTCCGGACCCGCCGGTGGCATCGTCGGCATGGTGCGCACCGCCACTGCGGCCGGGCACCCGAAGGTGATCGGCTTCGACATGGGCGGCACCAGCACCGATGTCAGCCACTATGCCGGCGAGTTCGAGCGCGCCTTCGAAACCCAGGTTGCCGGGGTGCGGATGCGGGCGCCGATGATGAGCATCCACACCGTGGCCGCCGGCGGCGGCAGCGTGCTGCAGTTCGACGGCGCGCGTTTGCGGGTCGGACCCGACAGTGCCGGCGCCAACCCGGGGCCCGCAAGCTACCGCCGTGGCGGGCCGCTGGCCACCACCGATGCCAACGTGCTGCTCGGCAAGATCCAGCCGGCGCACTTTCCGAAGGTGTTCGGCCCGGCGGCCGACGAAGCGCTCGATGCCGAAGGCGTGCGCGACAAGTTCGAGGCGCTCGCTGCCCAGGTTCAGCAGGCGACAAGCCGCGACACCACCGCCGAATCGTTGGCGGAAGGTTTTCTGCAGATCGCCACCCAGAACATGGCCAACGCCATCAAGCGCATCTCGGTGGCACGCGGCTACGACGTCACGCGCTACACCCTGCAGTGCTTCGGCGGTGCCGGCGGGCAATTCGCCTGCGGGGTCGCCGATGCGCTCGGCATGCAGCGCATCTACATCCACCCGCTGGCAGGGGTGCTGTCGGCCTACGGCATGGGGCTGGCGGATCAGATCGCGATGCGCGAAGCCGCCATTGAATTGCCGCTGGACGCCGACGGCCTGGCCGCGGCGGCCGAGCGGCTGCAGACGATCGGCCGTGATGCGCACGACGAGGTCGCGAGCCAGGGCGTCGCGGCCACCGCCATCCGCACCCGCCAGCGCATCCATGTGCGCTACGACGGCACCGACACCGCGCTGGTGGTGGACTTCGGCGACATCGACGTTATTCGCGCCGCCTTCGAAGCGGGCTACAAGCAGCGCTTCGCGTTCCTGATGCCGACGCGTTCGCTGGTGATCGAGGCGGTGTCGGCCGAGGCGGTGGGCGCGGCAGAAGGTGCAGGCCACGCGGCTGCCGATGCGTCGACTGCACCCGTTGCAGCTGCCCACCCGCATGCCCCCGAGGCCGATGCGTCGGTTCGCATGCACAGCGGCACCTGGCGCGACGCCGGCCTGTACCGGCGCGAATCGTTGCAGCCCGGTGCCACCATCGACGGCCCGGCGATCGTTGCCGAAGCCAACGCCACAACGGTGGTCGAACCCGGCTGGCAAGCGCTGTTGCGTGCCGACGGGGCCTTCGACCTGAAGCGCGTCCTGCCCCGCGCCGACCAGCATGCCATCGGCACCGATGCCGATCCGGTGATGCTGGAGGTCTTCAACAACCTGTTCATGAGCATCGCCGAGCAGATGGGGTTGCGACTGCAGAACACCGCCCACTCGGTCAACATCAAGGAACGACTGGATTTTTCGTGCGCGCTCTTCAGCGCCCAGGGCGAGCTGATCGCCAACGCGCCGCACATGCCGGTGCACCTGGGCTCGATGAGCGAGAGCATCAAGACCGTGATCGAGCGCAACCCGCAGATGCAGCGCGGCGATGTCTATGTGTTGAACGATCCGTACCACGGCGGCACGCACCTGCCGGATGTGACGGTCGTGACGCCGACCTACCTCGAAGGTGACACGGACACGCCCGCTTTCTATGTCGCCAGCCGCGGCCACCATGCCGACATCGGCGGCAGCACGCCGGGGTCGATGCCGCCGTTCAGCCAGACCATCGACGAGGAGGGCGTGCTGCTGGACAATTTCTTGCTGGTGCGAGCGGGCGCGCTGCGCGAAGCCGGACTGCGGGATCTGTTGGGTTCTGGAAAGTACCCGGCCCGAAACCCGGACCAGACCATCGCCGACCTGCGAGCGCAGATCGCTGCCAACGAGAAGGGCGTGCAAGAGTTGCAGTCGATGGTCGACCAGTTCGGCCGCGACACGGTCGATGCCTACATGCGGCATGTGCAGGACAACGCCGAAGAGTCGGTGCGCCGCGTCATCACGATTTTGAACTTGAGGCCCCCAGGCTCATCCGAAGGCTCGCCACCCCCCGAGGGGGCTGGCCCGGCTCGGGGCGGCCCTTCGCTCGCGCCGACGGGTGCATTCACGCTGCCGCTGGACAACGGCGCGCAGATCCACGTCAAGGTCACCGTGCATGCCGACGTGCGAGAAGCCACCATCGACTTCAGCGGCACCAGCGCGCAACTGGCCAACAATTTCAACGCTCCGAAGGCGGTGACGATGGCGGCGGTGCTGTATGTCTTTCGCACCCTGGTCGGCGACGACATTCCACTCAACGCCGGTTGCCTGAAGCCGCTGCATGTGATCGTGCCCGAAGGTTGCATGCTGAACCCGAACCCGCCGGCCGCTGTGGTGGCGGGCAATGTCGAAACCAGCACCTGCGTCACCAATGCGCTGTATGGCGCACTCGGGGTGATGGCGGCGGGTCAGTGCACGATGAACAACTTCACCTTCGGCAACGACGCGCACCAGTATTACGAGACCATCAGTGGCGGCAGCGGCGCCGGGGTGTTGACCGACGCCGAAGGCCAGGCGGTCGGCGGCTTCGATGGCACCAGCGTGGTCCAGACCCACATGACCAACTCGCGCCTGACCGACCCCGAAGTGCTGGAGTTCCGCTTCCCGGTGCGGCTCGAGAGCTATGCCATCCGGCACGGTTCGGGCGGCAAGGGCCGTTGGCATGGCGGCGATGGCGGGGTGCGCCGCGTGCGTTTCCTGGAGCCGATGACCGCGTCGATCCTCAGCAACGGGCGCACGGTGCCGGCCTTCGGCATGGCGGGTGGCGAGCCCGGCCAGGTCGGCCTCAACCGCGTCGAGCGGGCCGATGGCACGGTCCAGACGCTGTCGCACATCGGTTCGGCCGAGATGCAGGCCGGTGATGTGTTCGTGATTGAAACCCCGGGGGGCGGTGGCTACGGGCGGCAATGAGCCTGCGCCGATCGCTTGTAGGATCGTTCGCGACCCAGGATCAGCGGAGCATCGAATGGACAGGAAAGAGCTGGCAGACGGAATCGTGAAGCGCGTGGCGCCGATCGAGGATCAACTGCGTGAGGCCTGGCAGTCGTCGGGAACGGTGCGGCATTGCGTCGTCGACGACCTGCTCGACCCGGCGGCGGCCGCCATGATTCGCGCCGCCTACCCCGACAGCGGCTCGATGCGCGTGCGCCGCAGCCTGCGGGAACTCAAGCATGTCGCGGCGCAGATGGACCAATACGACCCGATCCTGGAAGAAGCGCTGTTCGCATTTCAGGATCCGCGGGTGGTCGATCTGGTGGGGCGCATCACCGGCCTGCGCGAGCTGGAGCCCGACGACAAGCTCTATGCCGGCGGCATTTCGATGATGTCGAAGGGTCACTTCCTGAATCCGCACATCGACAATTCGCACGACAAGGACCGCGCCCGGTATCGGGTGCTCAATCTTCTGTACTACGTCTCGCCGGACTGGCAGCTTGCCAATGGCGGCAACCTGGAGTTGTGGCCGCAGGGCGTCAAGGGCAAACCGATCACCATCGAGAGCCGTTTCAACCGGCTCGCGATCATGGTCACCAACCGCACGTCATGGCACTCGGTGTCGCCGCTGGTGGCGCAGTCGCAGCGCTGCTGTGTGTCGAACTACTACTTCTCGAATCAGCCCGCCGATGCCGACGACTACTTCCATGTCACGTCGTTTCGGGGCCGGCCCGAGCAGCCGCTTCGTGACGCCGTGCTGCAGGCCGACGCGGCGCTTCGGATGGGCTTGCGCACGGTGTTTCCGAAGGGCGCTGTGCAGACCAAACACTTCTACGACAAGAAGTAAGCGTCCGATGAACATCCTGCTGACCGGTTTCGAGCCCTTCGGCGGCGAGTCGGTCAACCCGTCGTGGCAGGTGGTGCAGGCACTCGATGGCGGGCACATCGCCGGTACCCGAATCGTCGGCCTGCAACTGCCTTGCGTGTTCGGTGCGGCACTGGACGTGCTTCACGCAGCGCTGGCCGCTCACCAGCCCGCGCTCGTGCTGGCGCTTGGCCAGGCCGGCGGCCGCGCCGATTTTTCGATCGAGCGTGTGGCGATCAATGTCGACGATGCCCGCATCGCCGACAACGGCGGTGCGCAACCGATCGACAGGCCGGTGATCGAGGGCGCGGCGGCTGCGCACTTCAGCACCCTGCCGATCAAGGCAATGGTGCTGGCGCTGCGCCAGGCGGGTCTGCCGGCCTCGGTGTCGCAGACGGCCGGCACCTTTGTGTGCAACCACGTCTTCTATGGCCTGATGCATGCGCTGAGGGCCGGGGCACAACAATGGCCGCAGACCCGCGGCGGCTTCATGCACCTGCCGCTGCTGCCCGAGCAGGCCGCGCGCCTGCCCCTGGTGCAGCCGAGCATGCCGCTGGCGACGATGGTGCATGGCGTGCGGGTGGCGCTGGAATGCGCGGTGCTGCATGCGGCCGGGCCCGACCTGCGCTTCAGCGACGGCACGCTGGCTTGACCCCACCCTGACCCCTGCTGCGTTGTAATCGTCGGCACTGGTTGGCGACCCATCACGACAACCACAACAGCAAGAGCGAGGAGCAGGGTGATGGACCGAAAGAAGATTCTGTTGTTGGGCGCCGTGGTGGCACTGGTCGTCGCTTTCTTCGTTTTCGATCTGGGCCGCTTCTTGAGCCTCGCCACTATCAAAGGCGCGCAGGCCGATTTTCTTGCGTTGTACGCGTCGAAGCCGATGCTGGTGATGGGCGCCTTCTTTGCCACCTATGTCGCGGTGACCGCGCTGTCCCTGCCGGGCGCGACGATCATGACGCTGCTGGCCGGCGCAGTGTTCGGGCTGGTGCTGGGCACCGTCGTGGTGTCGTTCGCATCCAGCATCGGGGCCACGCTGGCGATGCTGTTCGCCCGCTATGTGCTGCGCGACAGCATCAAGTCGCGCTTCGGCAGCAAGCTGGCCGAGATCGACAAGGGCATCGACCGCGAAGGCGCCTTCTACCTCTTCACGTTGCGGCTGGTGCCGGTGTTTCCGTTTTTCGTCATCAACCTGGTGATGGGGCTCACATCGATCAAGGCACGCACCTTCTACTGGGTCAGCCAGCTCGGCATGCTGGCCGGCACCATCGTCTTCGTTTTGGCCGGCACACAACTGGGGCAGATCGACTCGCTCGCGGGCATCCTGTCGCCGGGGTTGATCGGCGCCTTCGTGTTGCTGGGCATCTTTCCGCTGGTGGCCAAGAAGATCGCCGATGCCGTCAAGGCCCGGCGCGTCTATGCGCCATTCGCCGCCGACAAGCCCAAGTCGTTCGACCGCAACATGGTGGTGATCGGGGCCGGGGCTGCCGGGTTGGTCACGTCCTACATTGCCGCCGCGGTCAAGGCCAGGGTCACCCTCGTCGAGGGCCACAAGATGGGGGGCGATTGCCTGAATTACGGCTGCGTGCCCAGCAAGGCGTTGATCAAGACCGCCACGCTGGTGCGGCAGATGCAGCACAGCGCCGACTACGGCATTTCGCAGGCCGAACTGACCTTCGACTTCGCGGAAGTCATGGAGCGGGTGGCGCGTGTCGTCAAGGACGTGGAGCCGCACGACTCGGTCGAGCGTTACCGCGGCCTGGGTGTCGACGTGCAGTTGGGCAAGGCGAAGATCCTCGACCCGTGGCGCGTGCAGATCACTGCCGATGACGGCAGCCAGCTGGTGCTGACCACGCGCAGCATCGTGATCGCCACCGGCGCCGAGCCCTTCGTGCCGCCGCTGCCGGGGCTCGATCAATCAGGCTACCTCACCAGCGATACGCTGTGGGGTTTGCGCAAGCAACCCAAAGAGCTGGTGGTGCTGGGCGGCGGGCCGATCGGCTGCGAACTGGCGCAGAGCTTTGCGCGGCTCGGCAGCCGCGTCACGCAGGTCGAGATGGGCGACCGCATCATGAGCCGCGAAGACCCCGAGGTGTCCGACTACGCGCGCAAGGCGCTGGAAGCCGACGGTGTGGAAGTGCGAACGGGGCACAAGGCGCTGCGCTGCGAGATCGACAAGGGCGCGGGTGGCCAGGCCGATCGCAAGTTTCTGGTGGTCGAGTCCGGTCCTGAATCCGGCAAGAACGGTGCGCGACACGAACAGCGACTGCCCTTCGACACCCTGCTGTGCGCGGTGGGCCGATCAGCACGACTCAAGGGCTACGGACTCGAGGAGCTGGGCATCCCCGTGGGCCGCACCATCACCACCGATGCGTACCTGCAGACGAAGTTCCCGAACATCCTGGCCGCAGGCGACGTGGCCGGCCCGTTCCAGTTCACCCACACCGCCGCGCACCAGGCCTGGTATGCGGCAGTCAACGGACTGTTCGGCAGTTTCAAACGCTTCAAAGCCGACTATTCGGTGATTCCGTGGGCGACCTTCATCGATCCCGAGGTGGCGCGCGTGGGGCTCAACGAAACTGAAGCCAAGCAGCAGGGCGTGCCCTACGAAGTCACGCGCTACGACCTCGACGAGAACGACCGCGCGATCGCCGACAGCGCCACCAAGGGGTGGGTGAAAGTGCTGACGGTGCCGGGCAAGGACCGCATCCTGGGAGTCACCATCGTCGGTGTCCACGGCGGCGACTTGCTGGCCGAATATGTGTTGGCCATGAAACACGGGCTCGGTCTGAACAAGATCCTCGGCACCATCCACACCTATCCGACACTGGCCGAGGTCAACAAAGGTGCAGCCGGTGCCTGGAAGAATGCGCACAAGCCCGAAGCGGCCTTGCGCTGGGTCGAGCGCTACATGAACTGGCAGCGGGCTTGATGTCGATCGACCAGGCGAAAACGGCCGCGAGGAGCATGGCGCTGTCGGCCCTTGCCGCAGGTGCTGCGCTCTTCTCAGGCAGCGCGGGTGTCTTCGCCCAGACCCTGCCGCCGTTGGTCGCTGGTGAGCACTTCGGCAACGGCTGGCGGGTGGTCACCTTGCCGCGCCAGACCAAGCCCCCCACCCGCTTCATCCCCGAACGCATCGACGGCCGCAATGCCTTGCAACTGCAGGCCGAGGGGTCGTATGGCAACCTGGTGCTGGCACTGCCGGGCATCGCCGCGCCACAGCGGCTGCGCTGGTCGTGGCGACTGCAGCAGCCCAATCCGGCGACTGACTTGCGGGTCAAGCGCGGCGACGATGTCGCAGCCAAGGTGTGCCTGAGCTTCGATCTGCCGCTGTCGCAAATAGGTTTCGGCGAACGCCAGTTGCTGCGCATGGCGCGCAGCGTCAGCGGTGAGCCGCTGCCCGCGGCCACGCTGTGTTGGGCCTGGGGTGCGCGTGAAGCCGTCGGCAGCCTGATCGAGAACCCGTACAGCCGCCGCCTGCGCACCATCGTGCTGCGCAACAGCGATGATCCGCTGCTGCAATGGCTGGACGAAGACCGCGACATCGCGGCCGATTTCAAGCGTGCTTTCGGTGACGAAGCCGACACCGTGCCGCCGCTGGTGGCTGTTGGGGTCGGCGCCGATGGAGACGATACCGGCGGGCGGTCGGTGGCGCACATCGCCGACCTGCGCTTCGGCAACCGGTGAGCATGCCGTCTGCAAAGCGGCGCCTGCTGCTGCTCGGCGGTGGGCATGCCCATGTGCACGTGCTGCAGTCGCTGCACCGGACTCCGCTTGCGGGCGCCGAGGTCACGCTGGTGACGCCGTTCCGGCGTCAGATGTATTCGGGCATGGTGCCGGGGCTGGTGGCCGGTCACTACGAAGCCGATGCCTGCGCGATTCCGCTCCCGCCGCTGGCGGCGGCCGCGCGGGTGAGCTTGATCGATGGCGCGGCCGCGCAGATCGACGCCGACCAGCGCCGCGTGCGGCTCGAAGACGGGCGCTGGCTGGACTGCGATGTGCTGTCCATCGACACCGGAGCGGTGATGCGTCGCGACCGCCTGCCCGGGGCGGCCGAACATGCGTTGTTCGTGCGGCCGATCGAGCACTTCGTGCGGCACCTGGACGGGCTGTGGTCGCGTGCCACCGAGGCGGGCGATCCGGGCGCAGCACCTCGCTCGGCGCTGGTCGTGGTCGGTGGCGGCGCGGCCGGTGTCGAACTGGCCCTGGCGCTGCGGCACCGCTTGACCCGGCGGTCGAGCGGTTCGCCGATGCCGACCGCAAGCGGCGTTGCCCCCGCCATCACGCTGCTGACCGGCGGCCCGCCGCCGCTGGCCGACTATCCACCACGGGCCCGCAAGCTGGTTGCGCGCGCGCTGTCGCAACGCGGAGTGCAGGTGTTGCAACAGCGCTGCTGTGCGGTCGAAGCCGATGCGCTGGTGCTGGACGATGGCGCGCGCCTGCGCTGCGATGCGGCGATCCTGGCCACCGGCTCCGAAGCGCCGCGTTGGCTGCAGGGCAGTGGCCTGGCGCTGGACGATCGCGGTTTCATCCGCACCGGCGCCACCCTGCAGAGCGTGTCGCACCCGGCGGTGTTTGCGGTCGGCGACGTGGCGGAGCGTGACGACGAAGCGCATCCGCGCAGCGGCGTCTATGCGGTGCGCGCGGGGCCGCCGCTGGCAGCCAACTTGCGCCACGCAATAGCCGGTGCGGCGCTGCAACCGCATCACCCACCCCAGCGCACGCTGAACCTGATCTCAACCGGCGACCGCAACGCCATCCTCACCTACGGCCGTTGGTCGCTGCAGGGGCGCTGGGCCTGGTGGTGGAAGGACCGCATCGACCGCGGCTTCGTGCGCACCTATCGGGTTGGCGACGGCGACGGTGGCGGCGAGCTCGGCCCGGCCGACCGGTCTACTCGTTCGGCTTGAACTCTACCGTCAGCACCGGCGGCACGCGCCCGTCGGTGTCGGCCGGCAGCCGCGCGGTGCGGTCGATGGCGCGCAGCACCGCGTCGTCCCACTCGGGGTGGCCGCTGCTCTTGACCAGCCGGCGCGACAGGATGTTGCCCGATGGTCCCGTTCGCACCTCGACCACCGCCGGCGGGTTGCCACGAATGGTGCCGGTGAAGACCGAGTTGCTGCGGATCAGTGCCCCCAACCGGTTGCCGTAGGCCGCGGATGGACCGCTGGATTGCGCTGCGGTGCCGGTGCCACCGGTGGCGCTGCCGACCTGGCCCAGCATGCGGTCGAGGTTGGCCTTGCGGATATCTGCCAGACGCTTGGTCTCTGCCTTCGCGGCGCGTTCCTTCTCGGCCTTTTCCTCGCGCTCGACCTGGGCCAGCCGATCCTTCTCAACTTTGTCGGCGCGCAGCTTCTCCTGCAGGCGCTTCT
>JBDSMV010000154.1:0-7454 GCA_039915715.1 Rubrivivax sp.
GCAGCAGCACCGGCAGCACGAAGCGCGTGGCCGCGGCCGCGGCGATCAGGCCGGCACAAGAGAACACCCCCAGCTGCGCCAGCCCCGGAAAACCCGAGAACGCCAGCGCTGCAAAGCCGCAGACCGAGGTCGCCAAGCCGAGCCGCACCGTGGGCCAGCTGTCGCGCAGCCACAGGCTCCAGCCGCGCTGGCGCTGGCCTCGACCCTCGCCGGGAGCAGCCGGGCGGTGGGCCTGGATCAGGTAGTAGATGCCGTAGTCCACGGCTTCGCCCATCAGCGTGGCGCCGAAGCCCAGCGTGACGCCGTGCACGCTGCCGAAGCCGAGGCCGACCGCCGCGATGCCCGCCGCCACGCCGGTGGCCACCGGCAGCATCGCTGCACCCACCGCCACCACCGAGCCGAAGGCCAGCAGCAGCAGCACGCTGACCATCGTGGTGCCGGCGATCGCCAGGCTGCGCACTTCGCTTTCGATGCTGGCGCGGCTGTCGACCGAAAACACCGGCGCACCGCTGAGCTGCAGGCGCAGGTCGGGCGCCGCGGCGGCGCGGGTGGCATCGGCGAAGGCTTGCCGCGCAAGCGCCAGCGCGGCGGCTTGTGCGTCGAGGTCGGCACCCGGCGCAGCCACGTTGGCCAGCAGCACGGCGCGCGGCTGCTCGCGCGACACCCAGACGCCGTCTTCGACACGCGGTGCGCGGGCCGGGATCAGCGCCTCGGCGATGCGGGCCGACTCGCCGGTGGGGTCGACCTCCAGCAACGGCTTGATGGCGTTGCCGGCTGGCGTGCCGAGCAGCGACAACAACTCGCCGATGGCATCGCGCAGGCCGCTGGCGGTGAAGCGCTCGGGTGTGACAGCCGGGCTCAGCTGGTAGCGATGCTCGAAGACCCAGGTGCCGATCGACGCCAGGCCGTTGGCTGGCGCGGCGGACGCCGAGCTGGCCGCGGTGCCAGCCGCAATCCCTGTCGAAGGCGCCAGCGAGGCACCGTTCTCGACCTGTTCGAAGCGGCCGCTGGCGCGCAGCGCAACCGCAAGGCGGCGCGACACGTCGGCGCGCTGGGCCGCAGTGCCGCCGTCGATGCCGACCAGCAACGTGCGCGCGGCCACGCCGCTCTGCAACTGCTCGATCAGCAGCTGCTGGCCAGCGTCGGGCTTGTCGGGCAGGAAGGCCGAAAGGTCGGCGGTGAACGGGGTGCGGGCGATCACCGCCGCCGCGGCTGCCAGCGCCAGCGCCCACACCAGCAGCACCGCAAGTCGGCGCCGCGGCGTCAACCCGTCGGTCGGCATCGCTGCCCCGGGCTCGAGCTGGTTGCGAAGCGGCAAGATTAACGGCGCGGGGCCGACGCCGACGCTGGCGCAGCGTCAATGGCACCGGCACTGGCACTCGCATCGACAGCCCGCAACGTCATCAGCGACCGGTCGCCGCCCGACAGCAGCACTTCGATGGTCCGCACGTCGGGCCCTTCGCCTTCGATGTCGAGTTGTCGCAGCGCGCTGCCCAGGCGCTGCGCGCGCGGGCGCAGGCTCAGGCGCCAGCGCGTGGCGCTGCCCAGCACGCGGGCGTCGAAGCTGGACTGCAAACCGGTCAGCTCACCACTCAGGACCCCGCGCAGGGCGTCGATCAGCCCGCCGGCTTCGGGCAGCGCGTCCAGCGCCATGCGGCGCGTGCGGCCGCCGCGTTCCAGCAGCAAGCGGTTGCCGTCGACGCTCATCACCTCGCGTTGCGGCTGCAGCGTGGTGCGCGTGAACCGATCCGGCGGCGTGAAGACCAGCGTGCCGCTGCTGCGCAAGGGCTGGTCGATGCCACTGACGAAACGATCTTCGACGAAGGTGGCTTCGGCATTGCGATGTTGCGCAAGCAGCGCCGCCAGCTCGTGCAACTCCAGCGCGGCTGCGTGGAGAGAGACACCGAGCAACATCCCTGCCAAGAACAGCCCACGAGTCCACCACCCGATCGCGACACAGCGCAGCCGGCCACACCCGCGAGCGCAACCGTCACCCAACCGACCCGAAAGTGCGCGAGCGAAGCGATGCGCGCCCCCACCGAGAAGAGCCGCGGAACCGGCTTCGCCGGGCCGCAGGCGAGCACCCCCTTGGGGGGCAGCGAGCGAGAGCGAGCGTGGGGGCTTCACGTCGGGGGCAGCGACCGTCAGGGAGCGTGGGGGCACTATCTCTTCCAGAAATCGTAGAAATTGAACCAGTTCAGCGGTGCTTCCGTGCACAGCGCCTCCAGGCGCGACACATAGGCCCGCAGCGCCTGCTGCAGCAGGCGTTCGCGTTCGGCCGCATCGCGCGGCGCGTTCGTGAAGTCGGCCAGCAGTTCGAAGCGCAGGTCGTAGCGGTTGCCGCCGCGGTAGAGGCCGGCCATGAACAGCACCCGGCGGCGCAGCAGCAGCGCCAGGCGCAACGGGCCGTCGATGAAGGGGGCCGGGTGACCCAGGAAGTCGATGCTGACGAAGCCGCTGCGCGCGCCGGTCTTTTCGACAGCGTCTGTTGCCGCCACCGGGGGGCCGGACAGGCTCTGGGCAGGCACGGACACGGACGATGCCGATGCCACCCAGCGGTCGCCCATCAGCCCCACCAACCCGCCGCCGTCGAGCCAGTCGCGGATCTCCAGGGTCGAGCCGCTGCGCCCGATCGGAATGATGCCGAGCGCGAAGCCTGGGGCGATGGCGGCCAGCACCTCGTGGATCATGCGGGCGTTGTCGGGGTACATCACGTGCGCCACGCGCATGCCGGGCCGGGTGGCGCCGATCGCATGCAGCGCTTCGAAGCTGCCCAGATGGGCGCCCAGGAAAAAGGCACCGCGCCCGGCAGCCAGGGTGTCGTCGACCAGCGGGCCGCCGCTGACGTTGATCTCGAAATGCTGCAGTTGTCCACGCGCGAACCAGATCCGGTCAAGCGCCACCGATGCGAAGGCGTGGAAATGGCCGAAGCGTTCGGCCAGCGTCGGCGGGCGGCCCAGCACCCGCTGCAGGTAGCGCGCCGACTGCCGCCGCGGCCCGGGTGCGAAGCACAGGAAGTACAGCGTCACCGGCACCAGCACGAGGCGGGCGACGCGGCGGCCGAGCCGGGTCGCGACCCAGGCCATCAGGCGCAACGCGGTGCGGTTGCTGCGTTCGCCGCTCTGCAGCCATGGCGATGCACGCGGCGGGCTGGCGGAGTGTCCTGCAGCGCTCATGTGGAGTGGCCGCCCCCCGCGATGCGCCCGCGTGCCACCGTCACGGTGCATGGCTCGGTGTCAGTGCCGCTGTCCTTGCGCCCGATGTCGAAGTCCACGCCGGCGCCACGCGGCACCAACGTCATCTCGAGCTTGGCGCCTGGCGCGGCAGGTGACAGGAACTTGACGCTGTCGATGCGCGGGCGCGGCCCCAGCAGCAGCGCCAGCGGTGGGTGTTCGGCCACGGTCTGCATCACCCACGACAGCAGCACCGCGCCCGGCAGCAGCGGGTGGTCCGGGAAATGGCCGTCGAAGGCCGGATGGTCGGGAGGAACGGTCCACTGCTGTTGCAGCGGGCCGACCGCAGGGCCGGCCGCCGGCGCCACCGCCGATGCCACCGGCGGCGCATCCAGCGTCGCTTCGGCAAACGCCCGCAGCGCGGCCGCAGTCAGCTTGCCGGTGGCTTCACGCGGCAACGCGGCGACCTGGACGATGCGGCGCGGCACGAAGGCGGACTCGATGTCGCGTCGCAATGCGGCAGCGATCTGCGCGCTGTTCAGCGTGGGTGCCACCACGAAGGCGACCGGGCGCGCCACGTCTTCGCCATCGACTTCAGGCAACCAGAAGGCACCGTCCTCGACGCCTTCGATGCGGTTCAGGTGAAAGTTCAGATGCGCGAGCGAACTGCGCTTGCCGCCGACATGGATCAGGTCGTTGGCGCGGCCCATCAGCCTGAAGTGCTGCGGGTCTTCCAGCTCCAGCAGGTCTGCGAGTGTGGTCGGTTCGGCGACATGGCCGCCGCTGACGCGGTAGACCTCGCCCACACCTTCCGCGCCTTCCTCATCTGCCACACACGCCGAGTCGGCAGGCGGTTGACGCTCGATGCGCAATGCACCCAGCGTGGTCCAGCGCTCGCCTTCGGTGGTTCGGCGGCTGGCGATCTGGCCGGCTTCGGTGCAACCGTAGATCTCCACCAGCACGCCTTGCAGCGCAGCTTCGGCTTGCGCGGCCAGTTGCGGCGACAGTGGCGCTGTGGCCGACAGCACCAGCGCCGTGCGCGGCAGCGGTACGCCGGAGCGCAGCAGAGTCTTCAGATGAAACGGGGTTGTCACCAGTGCGCGCGGCTCCGGCACCGCGGCCAGTGCCGCGGCCACGTCGGCCGGGTAGAAGGGGCGGCCGGCCTCGAAGCTGGCGCCGCCCAGCAGCGCCAGCAGCAGGGTCGATTCGAAGCCGTAGCTGTGCTGTGCCGGCACCGTGGCCACGAGGGTCAGGCCGCGCAGATCGGCTCGACCCAGATGCTGCGACAGGGCTTCAGCTTCGGCGCCGATGTTGGTCACCAACGCCCCGAAGCGCTTGCCATGCGGTTGCGGGTCGCCGGTGGAGCCCGAGGTCAGCAGCCGCACGGCTTCCAGGTCGGCGGCAATGCGCGGCATCGGCGCCGCAGCGGCCCGTCGCGAAGCTGCCTGCAGCGCCGCCCGCTGCACCGGCACCCGCAACAACTCGCCGGTGTCGAGCGCGTCGTCGTCGCACAGCGCATAGACCGGCCACGCAGCCGCACCGCTGGCCAGCCGCTGCAGCGTTTGCGGCAACGCGTTGGGTGGCATCAGGCTGGTGTGGCCGCGCAGCAGCGCCGCGGCCAGCGCCAGCGCAAAGTGGTAACGGTCCTGGCACAGATTGACGGGGCTGCCCCGCGCCGGCAGCGACTCGGCCAGGTGCAAGGCTTCGGCGATGAACGTGGCCGTGTCGATCGGCGAACCGTTGCGCCATGCCAGCGGCGCCTGCGGGACGCGTGGAGCCAGCAGGGGCAGGGAGGGAGTTGAAGCAGCGGTCAAATGCGAAGCCGGACGCGGGTTCATTCCGTCGCCGCAGGCCGCTTTCAAGGCGCTGCTGCCCGGCTGCGCCAGGCGGCCGTGGCAGCGCGCAGCGTCAGGCGTTCGAACTCCGGGTGCAGGCGGTAGCGCAGCAGATGCTCGCCGACGAAAAACGCGCCCGCAGCCAATGGGGTGATCAGGTTGCCGAACAACGACCACACCGGCCACGGCGCCAGCCAGTACAGCAGCAGCGACAGCGCCACCATGGCCATGAAGTAGACCGTCCAGGCCAGCGTCAGGCGCCGCGTGTAGTGCCGCAGCGCCGGCGTGACATGGCGGTGCACACTCTGGGCCAGCGCTGTGATCAGTGGTGTCGACCCGCGCCGCAGCGTGACGCCGAAGGTCAGCGCCAGCGCCATGTGGATGCCGGCATGCTGCAGCACATACAAGAGCCGCATGTCGGCCACCCCACCGCGGGCCCAGGTGGCCACCAGCAGCAGCAACAGCGCTGCGCAGGCCAGCAGCAGCGGCCATTGACGCTGGCGCCAGCCGGCGGCGGCAATGGCCAGCAACAGCGGTCCGAACAGCGCCGCCACCGCCCAGGCCCGGTCGGCGGCATGCACCATCAGCAGATGCGAGGCCAGCGCATAGCCGGCCAGCGCGACCGCGGTCGCCAAGGGCCCGGCCAATGAGGGCGACATCGACGGTGCCGGTGGAGGTGGCAGTGGCGGTTCAGGGCGCGGTCGGGGTCCGGCTTCGATCGCGGACTGCGGCCGCGGCTCGGGCGGGGTTCGGCGCCCAGGCATCCCGGCGTCAGCCACAGCCGCAGGGCGCGAGCGGCTGCACGGTCAACGTGTGCGGTGCTGCGCCACGTGCGCTGCCAGGCTGCGCAGCGAGCTGAAGATCTGCTGGTTGTGCTCGTCGTCGGACCGCAATTGAAAGCCGTAGCGCTGCGAGATCTCCAGCGCCACTTCCAGGATGTCGATCGAATCCAGCCCCAGGCCGTCGCCGAACAGCGGTGCGGCCGGGTCGATGTCGGCGGCCGCCACTTCCAGGTTCAGCGCCTGCACGAACAGGGCCGCCAGGTCGCGTTCGAGTTCGGGCAGCGGCTGCATGACCGGCGGGGCAGCCGGGGCGGCCGCTGCCGTCGGTGCCACCGGTTCCGGCGTTCCGGTAGAAGCTGAAGAGGGCAAGGACACGGGCAAGGACTCCTACCGAGGGGGGCTGCGGCGCGCACCAAGCCGCGCGGCTTCGCAAAGGCCCGAATTGTAGGTGGCGACCCGGCGGCGGGGCGGCCCGACCGGGGTTCACATTCCCTTGAAAAGGTGGGCATAAAGCCGGCTGACGGCCAGCTTCTCGGGGCGCCGGGCCAGGCTCAGCGTGACCTTGCCGCTGTCGTCGCGGCGCGCGCTGTCGATGCAGCGCGCCTGCACCACCGTGCCGCGGTGCACCTGCCAGAACTCAGCCGGGTCGAGCTGCGGCAGCAATTCGCGCAGCGAGAGGCGGATCAGGTGTTCACGTTCGGCGGTGACCACGCGCACGTACTTGTCGGCGGCTTCGAAATAAATCACCTCGGACACCGGCACCATCTGCACCACGCTGCCGGTCTGGGCCTGGATCACCTGCAGCGGCACGGCCGAAGCCGAGCCGCCTGCAACGCCTGCAGAGCCCGGGTTGCCAACGCCGCTGCCCAACAAGACCCGCAATTGCGACAGCGTCCGCTGCAATTCGGCGTCGTCGGGCGCACCCGCGGCCGGTGGCGCTGCCGGCATGCGGTCACGTTCGGCCAACCGCGCCTGCAGCCGCTGCACGCAGTCGACCAGGCGCGAGCGGGCCAGCGGCTTGACCAGATAGTCGACCGCCTGTGCGTCGAAAGCCTGCACCGCATAGTGGTCGTAGGCGGTCACGAACACCAGCAATGGGAACGGGCTGCCGTCATCAGGCCAGTCCTCGGCCAGCGCCTGCGCGGCCTGCAACCCCGTCAGACCCGGCATTCGAATGTCCAGAAAGCAGACCGCCGGGCGCTGCGTCAGCGCGACCTGCACCGCACGGGCCCCGTCGCCGACGGGGGTCAGCACCTGCAACTCGGGCCAGACCGCCGCCAGATCGGACTGCAGGCTCGCGGCCAGCAGTGGCTCGTCCTCGGCGATCAGGGCGGTCGGGGCGGTCGCGTTCACGGGAGGTCCTTCAAGGAGGTGCCGATGTTGGTGCCAGTGCCAGTGCCAGTGCCAGTGCCGGTGCCGGTGCCGGTGCCGGGCGGCAGCGGCAGGCGGATCGTCACTTGTGTTCCGCCGTCGCCATCGGGTCCATCGATGAATTGCAGGCTGGCGCGCGCCCCATGCAGGGTCCGCAATCGCTGGCGGGTGCTGAGCAGGCCAAAACCGCTGCCGCTGGACGGCGCAGCGCCTCGGCCGCTGTCGGGGTCGGTGTGCCTGTCGGCGGGCACGGCGCCAACCGATGGCCGGCCGACGCCGGTGTCGCGCACCAC
>JBDSMV010000185.1:0-5714 GCA_039915715.1 Rubrivivax sp.
CGACGATGTCGGCCCCACTGGAAGCGGCTGAAGGAACCGGCGCGCTGCCCGGCTTGACGATGGTTGCCATATCGATCCTTTTTTGCTGTGGTGGTCGCTGGCGCGTCAGCCGGCCAGGCTGAAGGGCCGGGCCTTCGCGCCCATCACCTCGGCGTTGCGCACTTCGGTCCAGTACATCCAGATCAGCGACACCCAGACCACGCCGTACATCAACATGAAGGCACTGGAGCGGATGCCGGTGAAGTCCATCAGCACGCCGAACAGGATCGGCAGCACGAAGCCGCCCATGCCACCGGCCAGGCCGACGATGCCGCTGACAGCGCCGATGTTGGTGGGGTACTCGTCGCTGATGTACTTGAAGACGCTGGCCTTGCCGAACGCGAAGGCAATGCCCAGCGCGAACATCAGCCCGGTGAAGCCATAGACGTTCAAGCCGATGTGGAAGGTCGTGGGGCCGGTCACCGTCATCACCGTGAAGTCGGTTTGCGGATAGCTCAGCAGGAACAGGCAGATCCAGCTGACCCACATCACCCACCAGGTGATGGCATGGGCGCCGTATTTGTCCGACAACCAGCCGCCCACAGCGCGCAGCACGCCGCCAGGCAACGAGAAGCAGGCCGCCAGCAGCGCGGCGGCGCGGATGTCCAGCCCGTACTCGCCGACGTAGTACTGCACCATCCACAGGCTCAACGCGACATAGCCGCCGAAGACGATGCTGTAGTACTGGCAGTACTTCAGCACCTTCGGATCTTTCAGCAGCTTCAGCTGGTCGCTGAACTTGGTGTTGCTGGGCACCCGATGCGCCGGATCGCTGAAGGTGAAGAACCAGAACACGACCACCGTGCCGAGCATGATGGCTGCGTACACATGCGGCACCATGGTCCAGCCGAAGGCCACCAGCAGCGCCGGGGCGATGAATTTGTTGAGCGCTGCGCCGGCATTGCCGGCGCCGAACACGCCCATCGCGAAGCCCTGGCGCTGCTTCGGAAACCAGCGCGCGACATACGGCGTGCCAACCGAAAACGAGCCACCGGCCAGACCGACGACCAGGCCGATCACCAGGAAGTGCCAGTACTGGGTGGCCACCGCCATGAACCAGATCGCCGGCACCGTGACCAGCATCAGCAGCGCAAAGACGATGCGTCCGCCGTACTTGTCGGTCCAGATGCCCAGCGGCACGCGCGTCAGCGATCCACTCAGCACCGGCATCGCCGTCAGCAGGCCGAATTCGGTGGCGTTCAGCCCGAGCGTCTTCTTCAGCGGAATGCCGATGACGGCGAACATCATCCACACCATGAAGCACACCGTGAAAGCCAGCGTACTGGCGAGCAACACCGACAGCGCCTGGCTCTTCTTCGTCATGCTGCAATCCGCTTCATTCCCATGCGCAGACTGTAGGAATCACCGCTTTGCAGTGGCATCGTTCAGCAGAAGTGCTGAACAGAGGCAGAAGAACTAGTCGGCCCCGGCGACCATCGTTCTGAGGAACTACCGCGGCAAAAAAGATGCGCGAGCTTGCGCCCGATCAAGCCCGGATCAGCTGAGCCCGTGTTCGCTGGCGATCACGGCGGCATGAACGCGGGAGCTGACGTCGAGCTTGCGCAGCAGGTGCTGCACGTGGATCTTCACCGTCGTCTCGGCGATGCCCAGGGAACGGGCAATCTCTTTGTTGCCCTGGCCACGAACGATGCCGCGCAAGATGTCCAACTCGCGCTGGGACAGCACGTCAAGCCTGGACGCGGCCGGGGCGGGCGCCGGCAATGGCGATGGCGGATGCTGAGCCGCGGAGGCATCGCGGTAGGCCGCAACGAGTTTGGCAGTCAGCTCTTCGGCGACGGCATTCTCGCCGCGCATCACGCGTCGGATCGCCGCCGAGAGCGCATCGCCCTCCACTGTCTTGAGCAAGTAGCCGCAGGCACCGCCGCGCAGCGCAGCCGCTAGATCGCGTTCGTCCTCGCTGACCGTCAGCATCATCACCCGAACGCCTGGCGCGGCCTCGAGCAGCGCTGGCAGCGCGTCGACACCATTGACACCGGGGAGGTGGTTGTCGAGCAGGATGAGATCCGGCTGCAACTCCGCAACCCGGCGTTGCGCCTGCGACGCATCACCGGCATCACCGATCACCTCGAATTGCGGGTCACGCTGCAGCAATGCGGTGAGGCCGCGACGAAACAGGGGGTGGTCGTCCACCACCAGAATGCGGATCTTGCTGGATGAAGCGGCCATCGCAGTTCAGGCTGCACGTGGCTGAGTGGTGCCAACGACCTCGAGTGCGCGCGGAATCGCCGGTAGCGTCAGCACCACCGAGGTGCCTCGCTCCTTCGAAGACGACACCTCGAACTCGGCGCCAAGCTTGGCGGCTCGCTCGGCCATGATTCGCAGGCCCACGTGGGTTTCGTCGACAGCACCCTCATTGATTGAGAACCCGACGCCGTCATCGCGCAGTTCCAGTTGCCAGCGCGGCTGCTGCTGGACGTCGAGCCAGACCTGACCGGCACCGGCGTGCTTTCGCACATTCGACAACGCCTCCTGGATGATGTGAAGCACCTGGATCTGGGTGTCCGGCCCCAGCGGCAGTCCATCGCCGGTCATGTGCAGATGGGTCTTCAGGCCGGTCTGGTGTTCGAACTTGCGCAAGGTCGTCATCAAGGCTGGCACGATGTCTTCTGCATTGGCGCGGGTGCGAAAGTGCATCAGCAGTTCGCGGACGTCGCCGTAACTTTCGCGCACGCCCAGATCGATCTCGCCGAGGACATGGTCGACCTCCCGGGGATCGCCTTTGGCGATGGCGTCACGCATCAGCTGGACCTGGATCTTCAAGAACGCCAATGACTGCGCGATCGAATCGTGCAGCTCGCGCGCCAGAAAACTTCGTTCCTGCGACACGGCGGCTTCCAGGCCGAGCGCATTGAGCCGCAGGTTCTCCATCGCACCGGCCACCTGAACCGTGAGTGCCTCGAGCCACGATCGCTCGGCGTCCGAAACTTCGATCTGGGCGTGATAGAAAAGGTCGAGTTCGCCCATCAGGCGGTCATGCAGCCGGATCGGCACTGAAACGATCGTCTCGAAACCGGCTCGGGCGCAGTGAACCATCCGCGGCGGCTGCATCTCGCGGATCGGAATGACGCGCGCTCCCGGCGGCGCGTTGGGCACGCCGCAGTGGCAATCGCCCGCCCTCAAGCAGTGCTCTGCCTCGACCATGCTGGCTGGCAACCCATGTGAAGCCAGCATCAGGTAGCGGCTGTTCGTCTCGTCGGTCCAGCGCAGCGCGACACCATCGGCACGGGCCATGCGAGCGACAGACTGGGTGAACTGCGTGGCCAGTTCGTCCAGCGTCACCGCACGCGTCACCAGGTTGGTGACTTCGTACAGGCTTTCCAGGCGCCCGTGCTTTTCCTGCAGCTGGGATGTCTTTTCGTGGACCCGGCTTTCGAGGCCGCGGTACATGGACTGCAGCTGGGTGGCCATGTCGTTGAACCCGGCCGCCAGGGTGCCGAACTCGTCGGTGGTCTGGCAGTCCACCCTCGCGCCCAACTCGCCGCCCTGGACGCGGCGGACGGCTTGCTTCAGCAGGCCGACCGGCTCGAGCACGAACAAATGACCTGCGTACAGCAACACCGCCGCACCGACCACGGCCAGCACCATGAGCGCGACTTGCATCAGGTGCATCATCGAAGTCCAACGCGACAAGTGCCTCTCGATCGCAGCGACGAACGCATCGATGTGTGCCGTGAACGCCGCAACGACCGTCGCACCTCCAAGGTTCTGAGTGGCTGGCTCCGGTACGCCTTCGAGCACCTGGCGCAGGTCGTCCCAGCTCCGCTCGACCGTCTCGAAGTTTTGGCGCACGGTTGGGTCCCACGGCACGAACAGCGGTCGACCGGGGTCGCCCGTGCGCAGCAACGCGAGGCTGCGCTCGAACTCCGCGACCTGCCGAGGCAGCGCTGACGTGTCGCCAGCGCCAGCGCCAGCCGACAGCAGCATGCGGTAGGCCTGCATGCGCATGCGCCCGGCCTCGTTGACCGAGGCCGCACCGCCCTGAATCTGCAAGGACATCCAAACCAGCACGCCGATCGAGCAAAGCGCGAGCAGCAGAAACGGCGCAGCGACCAACGCGAGCTTGGCGCCGAGGGTCCAGTTCCGAAGGGTGGGCACGCAGCGAATTTACGCCCTCGGGCAGCAGGCGTGCGCCACCTCAAGCCTTGCCGAGCGCCTCGAGGATCTTCTGCGGTGTGATCGGTTGCGAGCTCACCCGCACACCGAAGGGCATCAGCGCATCGTTGATGGCATTCATGACCGCTGCCGGCGCTCCCGCGGTGCCGGCCTCGCCGGCCCCTTTGGCGCCGAGTGCCGAACTGCGGGTGGGGGTCTGCACATGACCGATGACGATGTCGGGCATCTCGGCCGCCATCGGCACCAGATAGTCGGCCATGTTGCCGTTGCGCAGCGTGCCGTCGGTGTCGTAGAGGCACTCTTCGAACAACGCGCCGCCGATGCCCTGCACGATGGCGCCGCGCATCTGCTCGTCAACCAGCATCGGGTTGATGACGCGGCCGCAGTCTTCCACGGCCCAATGGCCCAGCAACTTGACGAAGCCGGTGTCGGTGTCGACCTCGACATGGCTGACCTGCACGCCGTTGGTGAAGATAAACGGGTACTCGCGCTGCGCATAGTGCCGCGTCACCATCAGGTCGGGCGTGAAGTCGACCGGCAGGGTGTCGGAGCGGAAGTAGGCGATGCGTCCCACCTCTGCCAGATCGAGCAGGTGCGTGCCGTCGGCTGCATCGACCACCACCCCACGGCGCACCCGCATGCCGTCGGCCGGGCGCTGCAGGATCGCCGCGGCCACGTCGAGGATGTTGCGCTGCAAGGCGCGGCCAGCCTGCAACACGGCTTCGCCGCCGATGCCGGCGCCGCGGCTGGCCCAGGTGCCACCGCCATAGGGCATGGTGTCGGTGTCGCCGGTCAGCACCCGCACCTTGTCGAGCGACACCCCCACGGCATCGGCGGCGATCTGGCCGAAGATGGCCTCTGCGCCCTGCCCTTGTTCGCCGACGCTGCTCATCACCGTCAACGCGCCGCTGGGCTCCAGCCGCAGCGTGGCGCCGTCCTGTGATGCGATGCGCGCGCCACCGACGCCGTAGAACGCCGCGCTCGGATTGGTCAACTCGATCAGCGCCGCCACACCGATGCCGCGGTGCACGCCGCGCTGGCGCGCTGCCGCCTGATCGGCGCGCAAGCCGTCGTAATCCACCAACCGTTTGGCCTCGCGCAGGCAGGCCTGGTGCGACAGCTGCTCGAGCCGGATGCCCGACGCCCCGACCGCCGGGTAGGCGTCGTCGGGGATCACGTTCAATTCACGCAGCCGCAACGGGTCGATCTTCAACCTGGCAGCCAGGCCGTCGACCAGTGCTTCGGTGACCGCGCAGGCGATCGGATGGCCGACCCCGCGGTACTGGCACATCGGCACCTTGTTCTGGAATACCACCTTCAACGCGGCCCGGTAGTGGCGGTGGCGGTAGGGCCCGCCGGTGAGGTTGACGACCTGGTTGCCTTCGATGCCGCTGGTGCGCGGGAACATCGAATACGGCCCGATGCCGGTCAGGTCGTCGATCTCGAAAGCCAGGATCTCGCCCGCCGCGTTGGCCGCGATGCGGCCGCGGATGCGGTGCTCGCGAGCGTGGATGTCGCTTGCAAAACTCTCGAGCCGGTCG
>JBDSMV010000324.1:0-7303 GCA_039915715.1 Rubrivivax sp.
CGACGGCGATGAACTGCCCCTCGCCGACCGCCAGCAGCTCGGCCAGCCCGTTGATGGCGAACCCACCCGCCGGATTCGGCGGCAACGCCACGGGTTCTACGTTGTAGACAAACTGTGCGCTGGCCGCGCCGCTGGCCAGGTCGAAGGCCAGGATGCGGGACGGCGACGACACACCGACCGCGGCGGCAGGGCCGTCCTGCACCAGCGCGTTCTCGGTCGCGGTGTAGAGCGTGCGCCCGTCGGTCGACACCGTCAGGCTCTCGAAGGCCAGGTTGTTGCGGATGCCGGGCGCGCCAGCGTCGATCGAGCCGGGGTTGAACGTCGCCGGCACCGTGAAGTCGCGCAGATGGACGCCCCCCGGGGTTATCTCGCGCACGGTCGGGTTCTGCAGCAAGGGCTGGCCGGCACCGCCACGCTGGCCTTCGTTGCTCCACAGCAGGTTGCCGTTGGTGGGGTTGAAGCGGATCGACTCCGGGTCGACGGTATCGGCGGCGAACGGCAACCCGGCCGGTGTCTGCAGTGTCGTCATCGATGTGAACCTGACGCCGGCAAAGCCGGGCGTGGCGCTGCGGCTGAACCGGCTCAGGTCCAGCGTCAACCCGTACATGCGCGCCGGGTCGATATTGCTGCGGTCGTCGCTGATGGCCACATAGGCGCCCGTCAACGGATTGCGGTCGATGCCCGACAGGCCGCCGACCGTGGTGCTGCCGAACTGCAGGCCAGTGGGCACGATCTGCTGGCCGAGGTAGCTCAAGCCCAGCGCTTCTGCCGGTGCGGTGGCACTCAGCGCGGCCACCAAGGCGACGCCGGCCATCACGGATCGGCTCAAGGCCCGCGGCGCGTTCGAATGCGAATGACGGTCGAGTCGGGCGGGCGTGGGTTCGGTCATCGTCGGTCTCCGATGTGAAAGTGGGCTCGAGCGTGCGTTGCAAACGATCGGGCCATGGCGGGAATCATCGAAGATCCAGCAACAGACCAACCGCGGAAAAAGGGCCGACTACTGGCAATTACTGCCCCGTGGCGCCCAGCATCATCGTCACGAACTTCTCGGGCTTGATGAAACCGCCGCCCCATGCGGCATCGAAGGCCGCCGAAGGTGTCGCAGCCGCAATCTGATCGTCGGAGCGGCCCTCGGCTCGCAGCGCCCTGATGCGGCCGGCCACCGAAGCCAGCATCTCGCGATAGGCCAGCAGGTCGGCACGGGTGGCCAGCGGGCCGTGGCCGGGGATGATCTTCGTGCGCTCGGTGGCCAGCGCCAGCACTTGGTCGGCTGCGGCAACGACGCCGGCTGCGCTGCCGCCGTTGTCGAAGTCGATGAAGGGGTAGAAGCCGTTGAAGAACGTGTCGCCCATGTGAATCACATCGGCCTTGCGGAAATGCACGATCAGGTCGCCGTCGGTGTGGGCCATGGGGGCATGGAAGGCGTGGATCTCGTCGCCGTTCAGATGCAAGGTGATGTCGCCCGGCACCGTCAACACCGGCAAGCCCGCATGCGCCGATGCCGTCTGCTTGGCTCCGATGAAGGCCATTACCTGGTCGCTGCTCAGGCGGCGCAGCACGTTGTCGTGGGCGATGATTACCGCGCCATCACGTCCGAGCGCGTCGTTGCCGCCGGTGTGGTCGAAGTGAAAGTGGGTGTTGAGGACAAACTTCAGCGGCTTCGGTGTCAACTCGGCCACCGCGGCTTTGATCTTCGGCACCAGTGGCGCGAACTGGTCGTCGATCATGAACACCGCATCGTCGCCTACCGATAGGCCGATGTTGCCGCCGGCACCGACCAGCATGTAGACATGGTCGGCGAGTCGGGTGGTCTTGATCTGGACCTTGGCGATGTCGTCGCCTTGTGCTGCGGCCACCAGCGCGAACGGCAGCAGCAGGGCGGGGACCAGGCGTCGGATTGATTGCATCGGCATCGAGAGTTCCTTTATCGGGGAGGCAGGGATCGGGAAAGCGTCTTCGTGGCAGCCTCAGCGACACCGCGTTCGGGCCAGGTGGCCAGCAGCAGGCCCAGCAGGGCGAATCCGAAGGCCATCACATGCGCGCTGCCGAAGGGTTCGCCCAGCAGCACGATACCGACCGCCGCCGCGCTGACGGGCAACAGCACCGTGTAGACCCCCGCCCGTGACGACGGCACATGGCGCAGGCCCATCATCCACAGCCACACCGTCACCATGCTGGCGGCGATGGCATAGAACACCAGCAGTGTCCACATGGGCAGCGACACACGGGCAAAGTCGAAACTCCAGGCCTGCCACAACCCGAACGGCGTCACCAGCAGCAACCCCCACAGATTGATCAAGGCGCTGATCCGACGCGGCGACACGCTGGCGGTCAGCCGTTTGCCGATCACCACATACGACGCTTCGCACAACACCGCCGCCACCAACAGCGCGTAGCCCAGCAGCGCAGGATCGAACGGGCCCTGCGCGGCGATACCAGCAGAGGGCCCGTCGTGGCGCGCCAGGCCCAGCAGCGCGATGCCCGCGACCGCACATCCGATCGCCGCCGCCACCCGCGGCCGAATGCGCTCGCCCAGAAAAATGCGAGACATCAGTGCCACCGCAGCCGGGATCGCCGCCATCGTCACGCCGGCTGCCAGGGCCGATGTCAGAGCCACGCCGTAAAGCATGCAGATGCTGAAGAGAAAGTTGCCGAGAAAGCTCTCCAGGAACAACAAGCGCCGATCGGCTGGCGACAGCGGCAGGTCGCCCGGCCGCCGCCGCACCCAGTGCGCCATCGCCACGGCCGCGATGCCGAACCGCAGCCACGCCAGCAACAGCACCGGGAACACCGCCACCAGCAGCCGCGAGAGCCCCACGTAGCTGCCCACCAGCGCCATGCTGGCGGCCAGGCTCAGGTAGGCCCAGGTCGGAACCTGGAGCGAGGTGCATGCGGTCGGGGCGTCACCGCCAGGGCCAGACCCTGTCATGCCGGATCGATCCGAACCCAGGTGGTCTTCAGCTCCGTGTACTTGTCGAAGGCATGCAGGCTCTTGTCGCGGCCGTTGCCGCTTTGTTTGGTGCCGCCGAAGGACACGGTGATGTCGTCCTCGTCGTAGCTGCCGTCGCCGAGCACGGTGTCGATGGCGTTTGGGGTGGCGGTGTCTGGCATTGTGATTTCCGGTTCGGGTGTCTGGACCGGCGGCCACCTGCCGTCCGTCGGCGGCGCGATCAGGCGCGGTTGGCGGCAGCCATCTCGCGCTGGCGCTGGCGTTCCTGGTGGGCGATGAACCAGCTCGCCACCAGCACGCCCACCCCCACCACCACGATCACCAGGGTGGCGATGGCGTTGACGCTTGGGTTGAGCCCGAGTCTGGCACGCGAGAAGATCACGAGCGGCATCGTCGTCGAGCCCGGGCCCGACAGAAAGGCTGACAGCACGACGTCGTCCAGCGACAGCGTGAAGGTCAGCAGCCATGCGGCCACCAGCGCCTGCGCGATCAACGGCAGTGTCACGAGCCAGAACACCTGGCCGGGTTTGGCACCCAGGTCCAGCGCGGCTTCCTCCAGTTGCGGGTTCAAGGTCTGCAAACGCGCCTGCACCACCACGGTGGCATAGGCCACCCCCAGCAACAGGTGGCCGAGACCGATGGTGAAGGCGCCCTTCTCGGGAAACCCGAACAGGCCCTGCACCCCCACCAGCATCAACAGCAGCGACAGCCCGATCACGACCTCGGGCATCACCAGTGGCGCCGCCACCATGCCCGAAAACAGGGTGCGGCCGAAGAAGCGCCGCCAGCGGTTGAGCGCAAGCGCGGCCAGGGTGCCCAGCACCACCGACGCGCAGGCCGTCATAAAGGCGATCGACAAACTGAGCTTGAGGCCGTTGATCATTTCCGAGTCGGTGGCCAGGGCTTGGTACCACTTGAGCGTGAAGCCGCGCCACTGGTTCGGAATCGGCGAGTCATTGAACGAATAGATCACCAGCGCGGCGATTGGCAGGTACAGGAAAGCGAAGCCCGCCACCAGCCAGGCGCGGCCGAAGTGGCGGTGCAAGCGTGCGGCGCTGCCTTGCTTCATGCCGCCCTCAGGACACCGCCGCAGTCTTCGACCGTGCGTTGTTGAACCATGCCAGCGGCACGATGATCAGCAGCACCATCACGACCGCCACGGCCGACGCCATCGGCCAGTCGTTGTTGGAGAAGAACTCGTCCCACAGCACGCGGCCGATCATCAAAGTCTCGGGCCCGCCCAGCAGTTCGGGCACCACGTATTCGCCCACGCAAGGGATGAAGACCAGCATCGACCCGGCGACGATGCCGGCGCGCGACAGCGGCACCGTGATGCGCCAAAACGCCGCCCATGGCGTGGCACCCAGGTCGGCCGCGGCTTCCAGCAAACGCAGGTCGAGCTTGGCCAGGGTGCTGTAGAGCGGCAGGATCATGAAGGGCAGGTAGGTGTAAGTCATGCCCAGCACCAGCGAGAACGGCGTGTGCATCAAGCGCCCCGGCACGCCGATCATCCCGAGGGCTGCCAACACCTGGTCGAGCCCGCTGCCCACGATCAGATCGAAGGCCCAGCCGTCTTCGGTCAGGAGGCCGCGCCAGGCATAGACCCGCAGCAGGAACGAGGTCCAGAACGGCAGCATCACCGCCATCAGGAGCGCCGGCTGCAGGCCCGGCCGGGTGCGGGCCATGAAGTAGGCGAAGGGGTAGCCGATCAGGAGGCACAGCGCGGTGGTGATGGCCGCCACCTTCAGGCTCGACAAGTAGGTGGCCACATAGAGCGAATCGGTGGCCAGGAAGACATAGTTCGAGAACTTCAGCGACAGCTTCGGCACCCCGTCGACGAACGTCAGCACGTCCTGCACGGCCACCAGCCCCATCGACGAAACGCTGATCTTGGCGATGTTGAGAAACGGCAGCAGGAACACCAGCAGCAGAAAGGCGAACGGCACGCCGATCACCAGCGCGCGGCCCGAGGGCAGCCAGCGCGCGCGCGTCATCAGGCCCCCAGTTCCATCTGCGCATCGGCCGACCAGTGCGCCCACACCGCATCGCCTTGGCGGTAGTCGTGGTCGTGGTGTCGGGCGCTGTTGGCGACGCTGGCTTTCAATGCGGAGCCACCGTCGATGTCGAGATGGAACACGGTGTGGCTGCCGAAGTAGGCGCTGGTGCGAATGGTTCCGCGCAAGCAGCCACCTTCTGTCAAAACCACCGACGACGCGTCGGTGCCCACCGGCTTCTCGCGCGACAGACCGATCTTCTCGGGCCGCAGCGCCACGGTGCGCCCGCCCCGCTCGATCAGGTTGACGTTGCCGATGAACTCGGCCACGAAGCGCGTCGCCGGGGTTTCGTAGATCGCCACGGGCGTGTCCACCTGCAGCAGCCGGCCCTGGTTCATCACGCCGATGCGCGAGGCCATCGTCATCGCTTCTTCCTGGTCGTGGGTGACGATCACGCAGGTGACGCCGACCTCGCGGATGATCGCGACCAGCTCGATCTGGGTTTGTTCGCGCAGCTTCTTGTCGAGCGCACCCAGCGGCTCGTCCAGCAGCAGCATGCGGGGCTGTCGCGCCAGGCAGCGCGCCAGTGCCACCCGCTGCTGCTGCCCGCCCGAAAGCTGGTGCGGCTTGCGTTTTGCGAAGGACTCGAGCTGCACCAGCTTCAGCATGGCGTCGACGCGCTCCGACACTGCCGCGCGCGGCAGGCCATCACGGCGCGGGCCGAAGGCGATGTTGTTGGCCACGCTCAGGTGCGGGAACAGCGCATAGCTCTGGAACATCATGTTCATCGGCCGCTGGTAGGGCGCCAGATCGACGAGGTCCTGGCCGTCGAGCAGCACGCGCCCGCTGGTGGGAGCCTCGAAGCCGGCCAGCAGGCGCAGCAGCGTGCTCTTGCCGCAACCCGAAGGTCCCAGCAGCGCGAAGATCTCGCCCTGCGCGATATCGAGGCTGACTTGGTCGACGGCCTGAAAGCCGTCGTAGGTCTTGACCAAGTCCTGCAGCTCGAGAAAAGTGCGCGCAGCGGAGGTGGCGTGGTCTGGAGAGTCGCTCATCGGCGCTGGAGGCAGGTGCGGAGGGGACGCCGGGGTGTCCCCGATTGCCAAGCTGCGATTGTCTCAGCGCAAGGCCGGCCTGCCAGCCGGCCAGAGGCGCAGAGGTTGGTGGCGCGCGACATGCTCGAAGTCGAGGTCGGTGCTGAGCATCGTCAGGTCGTGGCGGATGCACAGCCGCGCCAGCAGTGCATCGACCGTCCCGATCTGCACGCCAGCGCGGCGGCATGCATTGCGCACCGCAGCGGCTTCGATGTGATCGTCGCGGTCGGGTTGCACCATCGGCAGGGCACCGAATCGCTGGATGATCTGCGCCGCCGCCTTCGGTCCGGCGAAGCCCTGCAGCAGTTCCTGCAAAACCAGACCGGTGGTGACGACTTCGGCCCCGCTGGAAAGCGCAGACGCCAAAGCCTGTACGGCGGGCAGTGGCGGCGCAGCGTCGCGCCTCAGGGCCAAGGACCACACGCTGGTGTCCACGAAGAGCGTCATCGGACTGGACAGATCAAAGCGGCATCAGCTTGACGCCGGCATCAGCTTCGAATCAAGAGTCGGAACGAGAGCGCTCGGCCTTGTAGTCGAACGACGGGTCCCACTCCAGCGTGCCCATCAGATCCAGCAGATGCTTCTGCTGGCGGCGCGCAATGTATTCGATCAGGGCTTGAGTGACGACCGCTTTCTTCGTCCGCTCGCCGCCGACTGCCACGGCGCGCTCCAACAAGTCGGGATCGATTGCGAGATTCGTTGCCACGGATGTGTCACTCCTTGTGCGGCAGTCTACACACAAGCTCAGAGCGATTCAATCAAACGCGTCTCAGACCCAGGGGGTCACGCAACGGAGCGCTGCCAGTCGATCAAGAAGCGAGCCACCCCTTGCCGCGCGCCTCTTGCAGCGTCAGGTCCAGGCAACGCTGCGCCAGTCCCAGCAGTTCGTCGATCTGGGCCCGCGTGATCACCAGCGGCGGCGCGATGATCATGCGGTCGCCGACGGCGCGCATGACCAAACCTTCGCGGAAGCAGTGCGCACGGCACAGCATGCCGATGTCGTGGTCGTCGGCGAACGGTTGACTGTCCCTCGGATCGGCCGCCTTGTGCTTGACCAGCAGCAACGCGCCCATCAATCCGCAGGTGTCCGCATCACCCACCAGCGGGTGCTCGGACAGTGTCTTGAAGCCAGCCGCCAGATAGGGGCCGAGATCGCTTTCGATCGTCGCCACCAGGTCCAGCTCGCGGATCAGGCGGATGTTGGCCAGTGCCACTGCGCAGGCCACCGGGTGGCCGCTGTAGGTGTAGCCGTGGTTGAACTCGCCGCC
>JBDSMV010000282.1:0-2948 GCA_039915715.1 Rubrivivax sp.
GCTCGTTCCTTGCCCGCCAGGCCGACACGCTGCAGGATGGCCCGGGCCTCGTCGTAAGCCGACGCCTGCCGCGCCAGGTCGCGCAGCATCGACCAGCCGATCGCACGCACCGCTGGCAGCGCGATCACGATGTTGTCGATGGCCGAATACTCGTCGAACAGATTCATGATCTGAAACGAGCGCGAGATGCCGCAGCCGGCCACCTCACGCGGCGACAGCCCGGTGATGTCGCGGCCGTCGAAGGTGACGCTGCCGCGGTCGGGCTTGTAGCGCCCGGTCAGCACGTTGAAGCAGGTGGTTTTTCCGGCACCGTTCGGTCCCATGATGCCGCGCAATTCGCCGGCTTCGACGCTGAGAGAAATGTCTTGCAGCACCACCTGGTCGCCGAAGCGCTTGTGCAGGTGCCGGGCTACGAACAGCGCCACGGTCAGGCCTCTTGTCGACGCAGGGCGCGCGCCGCGGCAGAGGCGGCAGACCGCCGCCGCCAGGCCTGCCAGATGCCGGCGATGCCATCGGGCTGGAACAGCACCACCGCCATGAAGACGAGCCCGTACCACAGCAGCCAGGCTTCGGTGTAGGCACCGAGCAGGTCGCGAGTCAGGATGAAAACGGCAGCGCCGATCACCGGCCCCCAGAAGCTCACAAGCCCGCCGCCGATCAACACCATCATCACGACGAAGCCCGAGTTGTGCAGGCTCATCACATTCGGGTAGGCCGAGTTCTGCGCCATCGCGAACAGGCCGCCGGCAATGCCGGAGATCGCCGCCGACAGCACGAACGCCGACCACTTGTAGAGCCAGACGTTGTAGCCGACGAAAGAGGCGCGCATCTCGTTTTGCTTGATGGCTCGCAGCACGCGCCCCCAGGGCGAATGCACCAGCCGCCACAGGAACACCACCACCAGAGCGAACACGGCCAGCACGAAGCCGTAAAAGGCGGTGTTGTCGACCAGCGACCACTCCAAGCCGGCCACGCGCAGCGGCGGGCGCGCAATCTTCAGCAGGCCGTCTTCGCCACCGGTGACGGTGTGCCATTTGATTGCCACGAACCACATCACCTGCCCGAACGCGATCGTGAGCAGGGCGTAGTAGATGCCGCGCCGGTGCGAGATGAAGCAGCCGACGACCGCGCCGACCAATGCGGCGCAGAGCGCGGCGCCGGCCATACCGCCCAGCAGTTCGGCGCCCAGACGTTGCTGGCACAGACCGAACGCATAGGCGCCGACACCGAAGTAGGCGCCATGTCCGAACGAGGGCATGCCGCCCTGGCCGAGCAGCAGGTTGTGGGCCAGCGCGAACACCATCCAGATCACGATCTCGACCGCCAGGTAGGGGTACAGGCCCACGGCATGCAGCCACAGCGGCGCACTGGCGAGCACGGCGAAGGTGCCGACCATGGCGATCGGGAACACGGGTGCGGCGTCGGGGGAACGAGACATCAAGGCGCAGGCGGAATGGTGAGGCGGAAGGCGGTGAGGCTGAAGGCGACATCCGATGCTGTGAATGTCTATTCACATCTTGCAGATGTCAAGCATGTTTGTTCTAATGTCGCTCATGCCGTCCTTGCCTGCCTCGCCAAGTTTTCAGCAGTTCGCCGATGCGGCCAGCGTGGCGTTTCCCAACTTGTCGCCGCAACAACGCGTGATCGCGCAATTCGTTCTCGAACGGCCAGACGACATCGCTCTCGGCACGGTGGCCACGGTGGCCGAAGCCACCGGCGTGCAACCGTCGGCGTTGGTGCGCTTTGCCAACGTCATGGGCTTCTCGGGCTTCTCCGAACTGCAGCGTGTGTTCCGGGGCCGCTTGCTGGAGCGGGCCGGCACCTACCGCGAACGCATCAGCGCGATGAACCCCGCAGCCGATGGCGCAGCCGGCGACGCGTTGACCCTGCCACCGCTGGTCGCGCTCGGCGTGGCCGATCTGCGGCAGCTCGAGTCGTCGGTCAGCGAGACCGCGCTGCGCCAGGCAGGGCGTGTGATCAGCTCCGCCCGACGCGTGCATGTGCTGGCGCAGCGGCGGGCCTTTCCGGTGGCGGCCTACCTGGTCTATGCGCTGAGCCAGCTCGAGCTGCGGGTGCAACTGCATGCGGGTCTCGGCGGCATGCTGGGTGAGTCGCTGCGCCAGATCGAGCCCGAAGACATGCTGCTCGTGATCAGCTTCAAGAACTATTCGTCCGAAGTCGTCGACGCTGCGAAGACTGCCAAGGCCAACGGCTTGCCCGTGGTTGCGATCACCGACCACGCGCTGTCGCCGCTGAAGCCATCGGCCACCGTGTGCCTCGAGATCGGCGCCGGCCTGCCGGCCCCGGTGCGCTCGCTGGTGGCGTCGATGTGCCTGGCGCAGGCGCTGGTGGTCAGCACCGGGCAGTGCCTGGTCGAGCCTGGCAAGAGGCCCGGCAAGAGGCCCGGCAAGGAGCCCGGCAAGGAGCCCGCCAGGAAGCTGGGCGAAATGCCGCGCCAGAGCCGCAAGGAGGCTCGCTGATGCCGACCGTTTCCGATCAGGACCCGTCGGGCGCAGCGCTCGACGTGATCTGCATCGGCCGTTCATCGGTCGACCTCTACGGCGAGCAGATCGGTGGCCGGCTGGAAGACATGCGCAGCTTCGCGAAATACGTCGGCGGTTCGCCCACCAACACCGCAGTCGGTGCGTCACGGCTGGGGCTGCGCGCCGGGCTCATCAGCCGCGTCGGCGACGAACACAACGGCCGCTTCGTTCGCGAAACCCTGCAAGCCGAAGGTGTCGACGTGAGCCAACTGCGCACCGACCCGACCCGGCTCACGGCGCTGGTGTTCCTGGGCATCCGCGACCCCGACACGTTCCCGCTGGTGTTCTACCGCGACCGTTGCGCCGACATGGCGCTGTGCGTCGACGACATCGACCCGGACCATGTGTCGCGCACCCGTGCGGTGGTCATCAGCGGCACCCATCTGTCGCACCCCGACACCCGCG
>JBDSMV010000306.1:0-4959 GCA_039915715.1 Rubrivivax sp.
CAGCACGTTCCACGCGATCCTGCCGCGCAGCATCACCACCACGATCGAGCTGCCACGCACGCGCACGCGCCCGCCGATGTCGCGACCCGGCGCGAGCACGATCCTCGTCGTCGAGGACGATCTTCGCGATCAGGCGCAGCTCGTCAGCGCCCTCTCCGAGGGTGGCTACGCGGTCGAGCTCGCTACCACCGGTGCTGAAGCGCTATCGCGATGGCGCGAGCGGCAGTTCGATGCGGTCACCATCGATCTCCTCCTCCCCGACATGAGTGGACTTGATCTTCTTGCCGCGCTGCACGGTGAGCGTCGGGAGCTCAAGGTCCCGATCATCGTGGTGACCGTGGTGCCCGACGCCAAGGTCGTCGCCGGCTTTGCGGTGCACGAGATCCTCTACAAGCCGCTCGATCGCGCGACACACGCAGGGCGGCATCAGCAAGGCCCTGTTCGCCTTCGCCGCTGCGGTGATGGCGCGCTTTCGCGGCGGCCTCGCGATGGCCGCGGTGGTGGCCTGCGCGGCCTTCGGCGCCATCTGCGGCAGCTCGATCGCTACGGCGGCCACGATCACGCAAGTGGCCTTGCCAGAGATGCGTCGCCATGGCTACTCGGGGCGGCTGGCCACCGGCACACTGGCCGCCGGCGGCACGCTCGGGATCCTGATTCCGCCTTCGGTGCCGCTGGTGATCTACGCCATCCTGACCGAGCAGAACATCGCCAAGCTGTTCGCCGCCGCGATGATTCCCGGCGCACTGGCGGTGCTGGGGTACATCGCCGCGATCGCGATCTATGTGCGGCTCAAGCCCGGCCATGCACCGCAGCACCAAGCCGACGATCTGTCGCGGCTGTCGGCTGCGGCGCTGTGGGCGGTGCTGCCGATCGTGGTCATCTTCTCGATCGTCTTCGGCGGCATCTACACCGGTCAGTTCACACCCACCGAAGGCGCTGCAGTCGGCGCGGCCGCCACCTTTGTCGCCGCGCTGCTGCGGCGCGAGATGACCTGGGCCAAGTTCGGTGCCTGCTTCCTGGCCACCGCGTCGGCGTCGGCCATGATCTTCATGATCTTCCTGGGCGCCGACATCATGAACGCGGCGCTGGCGTTGACGCAGGCGCCGGCCCAACTGGCCGTGTTCGTCAACACGCTGGGTTGGCCGCCACTGGTGATCATCGTCTCGATCCTGGCGTTCTATCTGGTCTCGGGCTGCTTCATGGACGAGCTGTCGGTGATGCTGCTGACGATTCCGATCTTCTTTCCGGTGGTGATCGGCCTGGCGCCGGCGCTGGCGATGACCCGCGAAGGTCTGGCGATCTGGTTCGGCATCCTGGTGCTGATGACGGTCGGGTTCGGCTTGCTGTCGCCGCCGGTGGGGCTCAACGTCTACATCGTCAACGGCCTGGCCAAAGACGTGCCGATCGGCCAGAGCTACCGCGGTGTGCTGCCGTTCCTTGCGGCCGATGCCGTGCGGCTGGTACTGATCCTGTTGTTCCCGATGCTGTCGTTGTGGATCTTGCGGTTCATCGGGTAGTGAGCGGAACCCCAGGCGAGATGGTCAGAGCCTTCGCCGTGGGCAGAGTGCTGAAGCTCCGAAGTCGGATGACCGACAGTCTTGAATCCCATCCATTCAGCTTGATCCGACCGCTCCCAAGTGGGTTGCGTTATCTCGACTTTGATGCGGCTGGCGCCTTCTCATCTGTCAGTTCCTGGTAGGTTGTCTCAATGAACGTCGGGAACTGCGATGCCGCACCTTTCAGCGGAACGTCATTCAACGCGGCCTTGATTTCCTTTAACGTCCTGCCTCGGTCGAATAGAACCTTGATCTGATCCCGACGTTCTTCAGAAGCCTTCAGCCGGCGCCTGAATTCGTCATTGGTCAAGATCTCGCCGTGCCCGGGAATATAGGTGTCCGCGTCCAGCGCCAGAATTGCCTTGATCGACGCGAACATACCCAGAGACGATCCATGTTTGTTGAGATGGATGCCCGGATAAGGCCCGATTGCCGGCGTCAACAAGTCGCCAGCAAATACGACCTTTTGCGTTGGAAGATAGACTGCCAGATCCCCGTCCGTGTGGGCCGCCGCCGTATGAATCAATACCACGGGTACGCCATCGAGCACCGTGGTCTCGCTCGAATTTACAGTTCTCGTCGGAATGTAATACTGGATGTCGGCGCTTGCCGGAAAGCGGTTGGCGGCCGGGTCGGTCACGAATCCTTGCATCTCCTTTTTCGCCTCTTCCTGCGCAATGATCTCCAGACCACGTGAATAAGCGGGTAAACCGTTGATGTGGTCTGGATCGCTGTGCGTCAGGATAATGACCTTGACCGGCTTCGGAGTTATCTTGGCGATGGCCTCGATCTGTTTCCTTGCCGTCGGAATGAACATCTGAGTGTCTATGACGATGACCCCGGTATCCCCGACTACGAAGCCTGTGTTGCTGACGCCTCCCGCAATCCAGTATGCGCCGCCGCGCAGTGGCGATACCGAAAGCGTTTGCGTCAGCGGAATGGCCGTTCTCAAGACCAGAAAACGCACGGCCGGTATCTGGCCAAGGCCGGCCAACAGCACGGCGGTAGCGACCAAGGCCAGTCCTGCAATCGATCGCTTCCTCATGGTGATTCTCAATCCCCGCCCGCGGCCAACCACTCTTCGCAATTTTTCAGCATCCGGTCCTGCTCGGTGCTTCCGGGCCTGGGCAGATCGAGATTGATGGGCGCCCCGACGACAGATTGCATGTACGCCATGTGCTTGTAGTGGGGCGGATAGAGAGCCAGCTTGTCCGCGTCCAGCTTCAGCGTGACGCCGGGATCGACAGCGACCAGGGTGTCCTTCTCATAAATTGGCGCTCGGCTCAAGATCTGCCACTGGCCGTTTATTTTGACCATTCGATCGACGAACCAACCGTGGCAGGATGCGTCGACTTCGACCCCGTTCAGTGGCCCGCGGACGAGAATCGTGATGCGCGTCTGCGCCAGGGCACGGTCGCCGTTCAATTTGACTGTCGGGACACCGATGTAATGCTGGGCACGCACCGGTCCTGCGGACATGCGCTGCGACACATCGACGAATTCCGTCGCGGGCCCGTCCATCCATGTCGTTTGCATCGTGGCATCGGGTGCATAGACGCTCCGAAGTGCATCCCAGTCGCAGCGGTCACGCCACATGCCCCAATGCTGCAGGACGTCGCAGATCGCGGCTTGCTCTAAAAGGGGTCCGAGATTTCCCGGGGAAACTGCGTCAGGTATTTGCGCATTCGGGCTGTTGGTCATCTCAGTAGCTCTCGGAAATGGTGGCTAGAGCAGTTTTCATCAGCCCGACGGCTTCGCTTCGCGGTGCACCCCGCTGCTCGATACGGGACAGGGCCAGGCTGGTCTCTACGACGGTGCGGACTCGGGTGTAGCGACGCTCCATGAACACCGCCAATGCATCTTCCAAGCTCGACGAACGGTCGACGCACTGTCCGAGAACCACGGCATCTTCGAGCGCCATACCGCCCCCCATGCCGAGGTGTGCGGTCGTGGCGTGGGCGGCATCGCCGATCAACAGCGTGCGTCCGCGATACCACCGGTCGGGAACCAGCAACCATTCGAAGGGCCTGCCGATCAGGTCCGCGTTCAGAGTCAGGCGACTTCTTAATTCGACAACTGCCGGGGCGGTGAAGGAGTCGAGCAAGCCGGCGAACAGGGCGTGAACCTCGGCCTTCTCCATCCACCTGAATTCCGGCATGTTGAACACGGCTGCCACATAAGTGACGTTCCCCGGCAGATTATAAAAACCCAGCCTGCCGAGCGGACTCGTATACCAGGATTCACCGTCGACCGGGCTGCCCTCTACCATCCAGCGCACACTGAACTGGCCCGAATAGGCCGGCCGTGGAGCATCGGTGAATACAAGCGAACGCACGACGGAGTTGATGCCGTCGGCGCCGACGACAAGGTCGTAATCGGCTTGCGTCCCGTCGTTGAAACTGACCCGCGCATGGTTCGGCTGTTCGTCGATGGCCATCACTGTCATGCCAACGCGGATGGTCGCGCCACTTTGCCTGGCCGCATCCGCCAGAGTTTTCAGCAACTCCGACCGATAAACGCCGAGCGCCATTTTGGAGCCAGGCCAATCGGGTCGCGGTGGGCCGGCGCTCATCAGTTGCCCTGCAGCGTCCCTTTGTGAGGCCACGGTCGAATCTCGAGGCCACGGCGCACCGGAAGCGAAACATTCGTCGTAAACACCGAGTTCGCCAAGGGCATCGGCAGCGCGGCCGCTGATGCCGATCGAAGCGCCACCAACGGAATTCGTCAGATCGACGACATCACACTGCACTCCGGCGCGCGACAACGCAATCGCGGTCGACAGACCGGCAATGCCCCCTCCAACCATCAAAACCTTTGAAATGCAGGCCATGGCCCCAACCTCCTTTCATTCAGGGATAGCGCCGGAATGGGCATAGCGCAGATGCGTGCTCCCGCCCGATTCCTCGAATCACGTTGCCGCCAGTGCGGGCTTGCTGCGTCCTCGAAGACTCACCAGAGTGCCGGCTACAAATGCGAGCACCGCGAAACTCAAAGACACGGTTCCTCGCGTCATACCTGCTGCGAACATCAGCCCGGCAAGGTAGGGCCCGAGGCCGCTGGCAACACGCCCCAAGCCCATGACGAATCCGATCGCCGTCGCGCGCGTGTTCGTCGGGAAGGTGTCGACCATGGCGGCCTGAAACATCGCAGCCGACCCTGATAGAAAGAATGATGCGCTGCATGCTGCCACGATGAAGAGACCGAGTACGGGCGGCACAAATCCGATGCCGATCAAGGCCGCGCCGAAGCCGCACATCACGAATGCAGCCATCTTCAAGGTGCTGAATCGCGTGGTCAAAGCGCCGAAAATGATGGGTGCGGTGACACCAATCAAACTGGTGATGGATGCGACCAGGCTGGCGGTCGAAGGAGTAAACCCCAGTGTCGTGATGATTTGAGGCAA
>JBDSMV010000334.1:0-4904 GCA_039915715.1 Rubrivivax sp.
GGCCACGAGATCGCGGCATGGGGCGAGCCGGCGCGCGCCGACCTGACCTTCAGTGTCGCCAAGACCTATCTCGCGCTGCTGGCCGGGGTGGCGCAAGGGCAGGGATTGCTGCCCGACGAACACGAGCCGGTCGCGGCACGGCTGCCGGGCATCGGCTTCGACGACAGCGATCACAACCGGGCCGTGACCTGGGCCCACCTGTTGACGCAGACCAGCGAATGGCAGGGCAGCTGCTTCGGTATCCCCGACACCGTCGACCGTTGGCGCAAGGTGGCGCTGGACCCGCGGCCAGCCGCCGGGCCGAAGGGCGGCGCGCGGCCGCTTCAAGCGCCTGGCAGCTACTGGGAATACAACGACGTGCGCATCAACCAGCTGTCGCTGGCGCTGCTGCATCTGTTCGGACGTCCATTGCCGCAGGTGTTCATGGACGAAGTGCTGCAGCCGCTGGGCGGTGGCGACGGCTTCGCCTGGCGCGGCTACGACGGCGCCTGGGTCGATCTTCCGGGCGTCGGCCCTGTGCAATCGGTGCCGGGCGGCACGCACTGGGGCGGGGGGGTCTCGATCAGCGCTCACGACCAGGCCCGCATCGGGCAACTGGTGCTGGACGTGGGCCAGGGCGGCGGCCGGCAGATCGTGCCGCGCGGCTGGATCGAACGCATGGCCGACCCGTGCCCGATCGCGCCGTTCTACGGGCGGCTGCTGTGGCTGAACCGGGACGGCCGCACGATCCAGGGTGCCTCGGCCCGGGCGGTGACGATGATGGGCGCCGGTGGGCACTACACCTGGGTCGACCCGGAGCGCACTGCGGTGGTGGTGCTGCGCTGGCTGGACCCGCAGCATGCGCCCGAGGCCATGCGGCAGTTTGCGGGGGCGCTGGCGGTCTAGATCACGGAATCCGGTTCCAGCCCGCAGGCGCCGGCGCTGCACTCGACCTGCAGCGTCGCATGGCCGATGCCGAAGCGCCGTTTGAGCGCGTCAGCGCCGTCGTGCAGGAGCTGATCGTTCCCCCCACCTTGCGGCATCACCAGATGTGCGGTGAGTGCCACATCGGTCGTGCTCACTGGAGGCAGACCATCGCTGACCGACACGGTGTGGCGTTGAAGCGACTATGCCCCGCGTTCATCCCCTTGCTGCACCCGGTGCTGCGTGCCCGGGTTCTCACCGTGTCGGCGCCTTGATGCACCCACCATCCAAGGACACGCATTTATCTACTTAACATAATATACATCGTGCAAAGTACACCACCAGTCGATTCGGGATCGATCCTGATGGTGTCGCGATGCCGAAATGGCGCTGGCCGTCCCGCCTTGGGCGTCGCTGCGGCTCACCGGTGTCGGTCAGCCGCCCTTCGAGGTCGTCAGGCGTCCAGTTCGTCGGCGTCGACCATGTCGGCGCCATCGATCGATCCGTCGGCCGACGGCGGTGGCAGCTTGTCCAGCGGTCGGCACATCTGGCTGTTCAGCTGCGCCAGGCGCTCGGAGTTGTGGATCGCGGCGAGCACGATCTCGGGGTTCACCATCAACATGAACGGGTTGTATTCAGAGGCAAGCTGCGTCATCGGGTGGCTCCAAGGACCCGTGTTCGAGCCCGTGAAACAAACTCTATGGGGCAGCGTCGTGATTGAAACGTCGGGGCTGCGCCAAAGGCCGTGTCGGGCGACTTCTGACACGAAGTCAGGCGCGCCCCGCGGCGTTGCAGGCACAACCCTGCTGCGCGGCCCCGCCGGCCACGTCGTCCCGAGGCAGGCGATCGGCGCGCGATGCTCGCGCGACCAACGCGAAATCAACGCGAAATCAACGCGCCAGTTGTTCCATCCGCGCCACCAGCCGGTCGCGCCCGGCCGTGCGCGCGAAGTCGATGGCTGTCATGTCGGCGTCGTTGCGGGCCTTGAGGCTGGCGCCGCGCGCCAGCAGCAGGTCGGCACTGTCCATCGCGCCATAGCGCGAGGCCATCATCAGCGGCGTGCTGCGGTTCGGCGACAGGGCTTCGATGTCCGCGCCGCGGTCCAGAAGCAGGCTCACGGCTTTCGGCTCGGAACCGCTCGCCGCGTAGTGCAGTGGTGACCAACCGGTTCGGTTGATCGGGGCGCCGCGCTGGATCAGGGCCTGCATGGCCTCCAACCGCCCTTTCAGTGCCGCCATCATCAGCGCGGTTTCGCCGTTGGCGTTGGCTGCGTCGACCCGCAGTTTCGGCTGCGCCAGCAAGGCGTCGACCACTTGCGGCGAATCGTCACGCAGCGCCAGGATCAGCGCTGTCTGGCCCTTGCCATCGACCAGGTTGGGGTCGACGCCTGCGTCCACCAAGCGGCCGACCGAACGGCCGTCACCGCGGTTGACGGCGTTGAAGAAATCATCCGACGGCGTCGCTACTGCAGCAACGCAAGCCAATGAAAGTGCAGATGCGACAAGGGCCTGCACCGTTGTCTTCAGAAACCACGTCATGTGTGCTCCAGTGTCGCTGGGGATGTCGTTTGAGCCGTCGCCCGGACCGTCGGTTGAGCACTGGCAGCTATCGGGGGCAACCCGAACAGGCATTCGAAGTTACGGCTGGTGGCCTGCGCCACGGCCTGCAGATCGAGCCCCTTGAGTTCCGCCAGCTTGGCCGCCACGAACGGCACGAAAGCCGGCTCGTTGGTCTTGCCGCGCTTCGGAACCGGCGCCAGATACGGACTGTCGGTTTCGATCAGGCAGCGTTCGATGGGCACTGCCATTGCCACTTCGCGCAGGTCAGCAGCGTTCTTGAAAGTCAGGATGCCAGAGAAAGAGATGTGAAAACCCAACGCCAGAGCGGCCTCGGCCACCGCCATCGTTTCGGTGAAGCAGTGGAACACGCCCCTCACCTCGCCCTGCCCTTCGTCGGCCAGGATGAGCAGCGTATCGGCGCTGGCGCTGCGGGTGTGGATCACCAGGGGCAGCCCGGTTCGGCGCGCCGCGCGGATGTGAATCCGAAAACGTTCGCGCTGCCATTCCATCTGCGCATCGGTGCGCTCGCCGACGCGGTAGTAGTCGAGCCCGGTTTCGCCGATGCCCACCACCCGCGGAAGTGCTGCGCGGATCAGCAGATCATCCAGCGACGGCTCCGTCACCCCTTCGTTGTCGGGGTGCACACCGACCGTGCACCAGAAGTTGTCGTGCGCGGTGGCCAGTGCATGCACGGTCGGAAATTCTTCCAGCGTGGTACAGATGCACAAGGCGCGGTCGACACCAGCGGCGGCCATGTCATGGCGGATCTTCGGCACGCGGTCGTACAGCTCGGGCAGGCTCAGGTGGCAGTGGGAGTCGACGAACATCGCGGTTTCTGATTCGGAGCCGGGCCGAAAGTGCCCGCAACCGATGCGCATCGTAGTCGGGTCAGCCTTGCAACCAGAGCCGGCCCGACGCGACATGGGGCGCCGAGTGGCGCCTCAGATCGTCTGGGTCGGCTTGCTGGACGAGATCGACGTGCCCAGCACTTCTTCGATCTTGATCTTCAACTGCCGCGACTTGTCGTCGTTGGGGAAGCGCACGCCCACGCCCTGGGTGCGGCCACCCGAGGCATTGGGCGGGGTGATCCACGCCACCTTGCCAGCCACCGGGAACCGCTGAGGATCGTCGGGCAGCGACAGCAGCAGGTAGATGTCTTCGCCGAGCCGGTAGTCGCGCACGGTGGGCACGAACAGACCGCCGTCGGTCAGCAGCGGGATGTAGGCGGCGTACAGCGCGCCTTTCTCCCTGAACACCAGCTGGATCACACTCGGGCGCCCGCCGGACGCCGGCGCACCGCCCACCAGTGACGGGCCGAGGCCGCCAGATCGTGAGGATGCGCGGTCGTTCATCGGCGCAGTGTAGCCATGCGGTCCGTGCTACCAACGTCAGAAGTGGCGGGTGGCGACAGCGCAGTTGCGGCTTCCTGCACCAGAGCGTCGAGCAGCAGCGGCTCGTTCCACGGGTGCTCTGCATGCCGAGCAACATGTTGTAGCGCACGTTGCCATTGCAGCAGGGCGTCGATCGATGGCTGGCCGACGCTGGCGCTCGCCGCTGCGCGAACGCCGAAAAAGCGCCCCTGGCCGCCCACCGCCCGCGCCAGTGCGTCGTGGCACAGCTTCTGCAGCGCGTCGATGGCACGCGGCACCGGCCAGCCGCTGAACACCCCCACTCGGCCCTGGGCGACAGCGACCGGCAGCGCCGACCAGGCATCGGCGTCGACGCCTGACCCCGAAAGTTCCAGCGCGTCCAGCGGGCGCCCGCTGCAGGCGGCCAGCAGCACCTGCGGCCGGTCGACACCCTGCTGCAGCAGCCATGCCAGCGCGGCAGCGTCGGCAGGCTCGGACAACCGCAAGCGCTGGCACCGGCTGACGACGGTGGGCAGCAGCAACGCTGGATCGGCGCAGGTCAGCAACAACCGCGTGCCGGCAGGCGGCTCCTCCAGCGTCTTCAGCAGGGCACTGGCAGCGGTGGCGTTCATGGCCTCGGCCGGGTGCATCACGCCGACCTTGCCGCGGCCGCGGGCCGACGTTCGGGTGCTCCAGTCGATCAGGCTGCGGACCTCGTCAATGCGGATCTGTCGGCTGGGTTTGCGCTTGTCCTCGCCCTCGGGCTTGTCTTCGGCCAGCGGCCAGCGGTGGGCGCGGCGCAGCGTTTCGGGCAACAGCACCCGCAGATCGGGGTGCAGGTGGTTCTGCACCAGGCGGCAACTGGCGCAGCGGCCGCAGGGTCGCGTTGCGCGTGCCGATCCGGCCGCTTCTGCTTCCCCTGCGCCCACGGAGCCGCCCTCGCACAACCAGGCCTGCGCCAGCGTCAGCACGAAGGCCAGCGCACCGACGCCAGCGGCGCCGTGCACCAGCAGCGCATGGCCGCGCTGCGAAGTCAGCATGTCGGCCAGCGGCTGCGCCAGCCAGGGCAGGGGCAACTCGCCGCCGGGGCCGA
>JBDSMV010000370.1:0-7122 GCA_039915715.1 Rubrivivax sp.
GCCCGGTACAGCCGTGCATAGGGGCCGTTGCCCGCGTGTGCGACTGCGTGGAACAAGCCGGCGGGGTTGCCCGAGGCTTCGGCTGCGGCGCGCGAGTGGCGCTCGAGCACCGTGACTTCGAAGCCCGACCGCGCCAGGGCTTGCGCCACCGCCGCGCCACCGATGCCGGCACCGACGACCACGGCGCTGCGGCCCTGCACGGCAGCGTCTGGCAAGCGACGCGGCTCGAAACGGGGCGCATGGTCGGTTGCGATGACGGTGCCGCTGCCCGGACCCCCTCCGTCGACGCCGTTCGCGCTGCCCGCACGGGCGACGAAGCCGCTGCCGCGCAAGGCCGCCTGAAGCCGGTCGGCTGGGAGAGGCCCGCTGGTCTCGCCAGCTTGGCGGGTGTCGATCTCGATGGCCAGCGTGGCGCCAATGCCAGTCTTGCGGCCCAGTCGGCCCAGCAACTTCGGATCGAGGTCGATGGCCGAGGCCCGAGCGAGCAGCGCATCGGCCTGCACCCGCAGCGTCGGCAAGCGGCTTCGCAGATCGCCGACTGCCAGCAGCAGCTGCACGCGGCCGCCTTCGAAGACCAGCGTGTGCAGATCGGGCGTCTGCGGTGGCCAGGCCTGCACCAGGCATCGAGCCGCATCGTCATCCTCGCCGTGCACCGACCGCAGCTCCGCGCGCGTCGGCAGCCGCGGGCAGACAGTCACCACCGACAACCGGCCGCAACGCTCGGGATCGGCGCGCCAGGCCCTCCAGGCTTCGATGAAGACATGGCCGCAGCCGAAATCACTGTCCAGCAGAACGAAGCGTTCGCGACCCCGCCAACGGTGCGGCAGCCCGCTGGCCTGAAGCAACGCGAGGGCGGTCTGCCCGAGTCGCGTCCGCTCGGTCAAGCCGGCCCTTCCAGCCACTGCAACAACGCCGGCTGCACCGGCGCCAGCCCGCGGTAGGCCAGCACCGCAGCGCTCATGCTGGCGATTGCGGCATGCAGCCGCGCTCGCCGTCCAGGGGCGTCGAGCACCGCGGTCAGCGGCTGCACCTCGACGCGGATCGTGAAGACCGCTTGACGCAAATCGGACAGCGGCAGGAAGGTCTGGCGTTCGGTGCGCCACCAGGCGTGGTCGACACGCGTCTGCTGCCAGCGCGGCGCAGCGACTCGCGCCGGGTGCGCGTGCAGGCGCGGGCTGTCGCTGACGTTCCAGACGAAGCGCTCCCAGCGCTCGGGTCCCGACACCAGTTGCAGCAGCGCGTCGCGGGCCTTCAGCAGCAGGCCGTTGTCTGCCACCGGCGCGTGCAGCGCTTCGAAGCTCGATCCGACCCTGCGCTCGGGTGCCCAGTGGCTCGGCAACGTCACCGCCATCCACGGCACGGTGCCGGGCACGAGATCGACGATCGCCAAATCCTCGGCAAAGGTCAGAGACAGCAGACCCGCAAGCCGCCAGGCGGGCGGCAGACCGAGCAGACAGCGCGAGACTTCGTCGCCGAGTCCGAACGCACCGCTGGCCAGTTGCTCGATGCGTCCGTCTGCCTGCACGGCGGTGCCGAGCCCGGGGGCCTCGGCACGCGCACCCGCAAACTGCCAGTGGTCGGGTTGCTCGGCCGCGGCATGCGCCGAAAGTCGCGCCAGTGCGGGGCCGGGGTCGAAGCCGGGCTGGACGCACAGGGCCTGAGCATGAAAGGCGGACAGCACTGCCAGCTTTTCGCGCTGGTGCGCGCTGCCTGCAGCCAGCGGGGTCAGGTGGTGGGCGCCGCCAGCCAGCCTGCGAAGCCCCGGTTGCATGCGAAACGGCGCCTGCACGGCAGTGTCGAAGTCAAAACTCATGCGCCGATGATGACCGCGGACCCGGGCCGGCTCCTGCGGATCAAAACGCCCGAGAGTGCCCGCGCTACGGGTCGGCCCTATGGCACGGCAGCGGGCGCTTGGGCAGAGTCCGTCGCACAGCTGCCGCCGAGCGACGGTGCTTTCACAACCCCAAATCACGGAGACCCCCATGCCGATGCAACCGAGCCCCCGCAAGCGCACCCTGATCCGAGGCTCAGTCGCCGCCGTTCTCGGCCTCGTTGCCAGCGCGTCATTCGCAGCCTGGCCCGAAAGGCCGATCACATTGATCGTGCCCTGGGGCGCCGGCGGCGGTACCGATGCCACCGCTCGAATCATCGGCTCGCTGCTCGAGAAAGACCTGGGGCAGCCGATCAATGTCGTCAACCGCACCGGGGGCAGCGGTGTGGTGGGCCATCAGGCCATTGCGTCGGCGGCACCGGACGGTTACACGATCGGGCTGATCACGGTCGAGATCAGCATGATGCACTGGCAGGGGCTGACCGAGCTGTCGGGCGCGTCGTACACGCCGATCGGGCTCGTCAATTCGGATCCTTCGGCGCTGCAGGTGCGGGCCGACTCGCCCTACAAGTCGGCCAACGACCTGGTGGCTGGCATCAAGGCCAACCCCGGCAAGTTCAAGGCCTCGGGCACGGGGCAGGGCGGCATCTGGCACCTGGCCATCGCCGGCTTGCTGAAGAGCCTGAATGTTGACCCGGCTGCAGCGCCGTGGGTGCCGTCGGCCGGCGCCGCACCGGGGTTGCAGGATCTGGTGGCCGGTGGCGTCGAAGTCGTGCCGTGTTCGCTGCCCGAAGCCCGTTCGCTGATCGACGCCGGCAAAGTGCGCAGCCTGGCGGTGATGAGCGACAAGCCGGCTTCGCTGTACCCGAACGTGCCGACCCTGAAGTCCGCTACCGGCAGCGACTGGAAGATCGGCGCCTGGCGCGGCATCGCGGCACCGAAGGGTCTGCCGGCCGAGGCGCGCGACAAGCTGGTCGCGGCGATCAAAAAGATCGCCGCCAGCAAGGAGTACACCGACTTCATGGCCGGCCGCGGCTTCGGTGTGGTCTACGAGGGCCCGGACGAGTTCGCCAGGTTCATGGCCAGGGCCGATGCGGACCTGGGCGCCACGATGAAGGCTGTTGGGATCGCCAAATAGGCCCATCGACCAGCGTGGGGTCATTGGGGGCAGCCTGAAGTTCAACGACGCGGTCTGGGGCGCGGCCCTGCTGATGTTCGCAGCGGCGCTCGGCTGGCATGTGCGCAGCTTTCCGAACATCCCCGGCCAGAGCGTTGGGCCCTATGCGCTGCCAGGGGCGCTGGCAGTCGGGTTGGGGGTCTGCGGTGCGATCCTGCTGGTTCGGGGTTTGCGGCAGCGCCGCGCGGGCAGCCCCCCGGGGTGGTTGACGCTGCCGCTGTGGTTCGGATCGCGGCGGCAGGTGATCGGCTTCGCAGTGCTGGTCTGCGTCAATGCGCTTTATCTTCTGGCCGCCGATCGCCTCGGTTTCATCGTCGTCGGCACGGTTTACCTCACGGCGCTGATGGTGGTGCTGCGCGTGCCGCCGTGGCGCGCGCTGCTGATCGGTGCCTTGATGACGCTGCTGATCCATGCCGTCTTCTACAAGCTGCTGAAGGTGCCGCTGCCTTGGGGGCTGCTGCAGCCGGTGGCATGGTGAACGCAAGCGCAACCGCACTCACCCGATGAGCGACGCCTGGCTGCAGGCAGCGCAGATGGTGCTGCAACCGCACACCCTGCTCGTGATGCTCGGTGCGTCGCTGTTCGGTTTGTTCGTCGGCGCGGTGCCGGGGTTGACCGCCACGATGGCAATTGCGCTTTTGGTGCCGGTGACCTTCTTCATGCAGCCGATCCCGGCGATCGCATCGATGGTCACGGCTGCGGCAATGGCGATCTTTTCGGGTGACATCCCGGGCTGCCTGTTGCGCATGCCCGGCACGCCGGCATCGGCCGCCTACGCCGACGAGGCGTATGCGATGACGCGCAAGGGCGAGGCCGAAGTCGCACTCGGCGCCGGGCTCGTGTTTTCGTGCATTGGCGGCCTGTTCGGCACTGCGGTGCTGATCGTGGCAGCGCCGACGCTGGCCGAATTTGCGTTGCAGTTCAGTTCGTTCGAGTACTTCTGGCTGGTGCTGATGGGGCTGACCTGCGCGGTCTTCATCTCCAGCGACCGGCCGCTGAAAGGCCTGGTGACGCTGTGCTTCGGCTTGCTGATCTCGTGCGTGGGCCTCAACAACCCGGCGGCCTTTGCGCGCTTCACCTTCGGCAGCACCGAACTGCTGGGCGGCATCGGCCTGGTGCCGGTGATGATCGGCATGTTCGCGGTGTCCGAGATCATCCGCTTCGTGGTCGACACGCAGCCGGCGGTGCTGCATGTGAAGGCTGATGTCGGCAACGTCTTCAAGGGAACCCTTCAGCTGCTGCGCCGCTACCCGCTGCAGTGCCTGCGCGGCAGCGTGCTCGGCACCACCGTGGGCGCATTGCCCGGTGCCGGCGCCGACATCGCGGCCTGGATGTCGTATGCCATCAGCAAGCGGTTCTCGAAAGAGCCACAGAAGTTCGGCACCGGCCATGTCGAAGGCATCGTCGAGGCCAGTTCGGCCAACAACAGCGCGCTCGCCGGGGCGTGGATACCGGCGCTGGTGTTCGGCATTCCGGGCGACTCGATCACCGCGATCGTGATCGGTGTGCTTTACATGAAGAACCTGAACCCGGGGCCGATGCTGTTCACCACCAACCCGCAAAACATCTATGCGGTGTTCCTGTTGTTCATCATCGCCAACCTGATCATGCTGCCGCTCGGGTTCCTGTGCATCAAGGTTGCGAAACGCATCCTGACGGTGCCGCGCAACCTGCTGATGCCGGTGATCCTGCTGTTCTGCGTGGTGGGATCGTTCGCCATCAACAACACCGCGTTTGACATCGGCGTGATGCTGGTGGCCGGGCTGGCCGCGTGGCTGTTCGAAGAGAACGGCTTCCCGATCACGCCGCTGATCCTGGGCGTGGTGCTCGGCGGCATGCTCGAGCAGAACCTGGTGACATCGCTGATCAAGTCCGACGGCGACCCGCTGGCGTTTTTCGAGCGCCCGATTGCCGCAGCGCTGGGTGCCTTGACGCTGCTGATCTGGTTGTGGCCGCTGGGCCGGCGCTTGATCAGGCGCGGCGCGGCAACGGCCTGAGCCTTGAGACGCTCCGGTCGGCCGATTCGATCAGTCGGTCAGACCCGCTTCTTGTACTCGTGGGTGCGGGTGTCGATCTCGATCTTGTCGCCGTTGCCGACGAACAGCGGCACCGAGATTTCGAAGCCGGTGCCGACCAGCTTGGCCGGCTTCATGACCTTGCCCGAGGTGTCGCCCTTGACGGCCGGCTCGGTTTCGATTTCGCGCACCACGGTGGTGGGCAATTCGACCGAGATCGCCTTGCCGTCGTAGAACACAACCTCGACCGCCATGTTGTCTTCCAGGTAATGAATCGCGTCACCCATGTTCTCGGACTCGACCTCGAACTGGTTGTACTCGGCGTCCATGAAGGCATACATCGGGTCGGCGAAGTAGGAGTAGGTGCACTCTTTCTTGTCGAGCACGATCTGCTCCATCTTGTCATCGGCCTTGAATACGACTTCGGCGCCGCTGCCGTTCAGCAGGCTCTTCATCTTCAAACGCACGGTGGCGGCGTTGCGGCCCCCGCGGCTGTACTCGGTGCGCAACACCACCATCGGGTCCTTGCCCTGCATGATGACGTTGCCGGCGCGGATTTCCTGGGCGATTTTCATGGTGTGCGGTCGCGATATTAAGGGGGCTGAATTTGAGAATTTGCGCTTGGCAAAGCTTTCGATTCTAACTTGATGCCTTTTTGGCCAAATGGCGCCGTAGAGCCACAAAGTCGCGAAGCCGCGACGTCAGATCGGTCGGCTGGCGCAGCGTCCGGCCAGCCGCTGCAGCCGACCCGGACCAGACCTGCAGCGGTGGCAGACCCGGCCAGGCCCTGCCCGCTGACGCGGTCGGCATGCCGTTCCAGGCGCGCCACAGCGCCGCCACTGAGGGGTCCAATTCGAGCCGTTCGATCAGCGCCTCGACCTTGGCGTGGTGCGCTTGGTCGTGCTGCGGATACGCCTGCCAAACAAAGGGCACGCCGGCCCAGATCGCACGCACCAACGAGTCTTCGCCCCGCACCAGGTTCAGGTTGCACGACCACAGCAGGTGGTCGAAGTCCGTCTGGCTCAGCCACGGGAGCGGATGCAGCCGCAGCAGCCCTGCGCTGTCGGCCCGCATGCCCCGCGAGTGGCCTTGCTGCAGATGGCCTTGCTGCAGATGGCCTTGCGGTAGATGGGCTTTCGGCGGCTCCGGCAGGAGGTCCTGCACCTGATCCCGTGCCCACCCTGGCGTCAGCAGCAGCAGCGTCGGTTGCCTGGCCAGATCGCGCAGCAGCGCGGGCAGCGCGGTGTTGGCATAGCAGAACAGGCTCACGATCCGTTCCCCGGGCCGTGGCTCGCAGCCCAGCGCCGCCAGCCAGGCCCGCGCATCGAAGGCTGCATGCCGGGTTTCCAGCCCCGATTCACGAAGCAGCCCGCCCGTGCGGTCGCCGAAGCCAGGGAAGAAGAACCACTTGACAAGCCCGCCGGACTGCGGCGACGGCAGCCCGTGCGAGCGTTCGACATAGGCTTCGGCGCTCAGGTATTCGAGGTTGATCCAGACCGGCGCGGAGCCGCCCGCCGCCCGCCGCTGCATCGACGCGATGGCGGTGAGCGGCAGGTTGCAACCGAAAGCCTCGATCACGACATCGGCCCCGTCTCCGTCTCCGTCCCCGGCCTCCTCCGTTCCCCAGGGCAGCACCGTGACCCCCGCAGCACCCTGCGGCGCCATGACACTCAGCGCCGATGCGTCGTCGATCAGCAACCGCACCGCCTCGCCGCGAGCCGCCAGGTCGGCTGCCAGGCGCCAGCACACGCCCACGTCGCCGAGGTTGTCGACCACATGGCAATGGATGTCCCAGCGCATTCCCGGCATCGCCGGATTATCGAATCGATGCTTCGATAATCGTGCCGATGAGCGGCCCGCAGCACGCCAACACCACCGACCCCTCCACCGCAGAGGCGGGCGATGACCGGCGCGCGGCCTTGCTGGCCGAAGTGGCGGCGCTGCCCGGCATGCCCGGGGTCTACCGATGGTTCGATGCGCAGGGCAACCTGCTCTATGTCGGCAAGGCACGCAACCTCAAGAAGCGCGTCGCCAGCTATCTGCACAAGGACCACGACGGCAGTCGCATCGGCCACATGGTGAGCCGCATCGCGCGGCTG
>JBDSMV010000374.1:0-3495 GCA_039915715.1 Rubrivivax sp.
GGTGCCGAACGCGCCGGCCCCGGCGAGTGCGACCTTGATCGAACCGCTCATGCGTTCTCCAGGATCAGATGGCCGACCGCGGTGTTGCTGGCCGGCACGTGATAGAAGCGGTGCAGCACCTTCGGGGCTGCGCCGGGCGATTCACCCCGCACCCCATCCGACATCGCACCGCGGGCGATCAGCCACATCACCAGCTCGATGCCTTCGCTGCCAGCGTCGCGCAGGTAGTCGATGTGCGGCATGGCCGCCAGCGCTTCGGGCTCGGCGATCAGGCGATCGAGGAAGCGGTTGTCGAAAGCGCGGTTGATGAGTCCGGCGCGCGGACCCTGCAATTGGTGACTCATGCCGCCGGTGCCCCAGACCTGAACCTTCAAGGGTTCGTCGTAACTGGCGATGGCACGGCCGATCGCGCGGCCGAGGCCGAAGCAGCGCTGCCCCGATGGCACCGGGTAGTGCACGACATTGACCGCCAGCGGGATCACCGGGCAGGGCCAGCGAAAGGCGTCGGCGGGTGGCTGGCCGCAGAGCAGGCTCAGCGGCACCGTGAGGCCGTGGTCGACCGCCATGCGGTTGACGATCGTCAGGTCGAAGTCCTGCTGGATCACGCTGTGGGCGATGTGCGCGGCCAACTCGGGGTGACCGACGACCGGGGGCACCGGGCGCGGGCCCCAGCCTTCATCGGCAATCTCGTACTGCGCCGCGGTGCCGATGGCGAAGGTCGGAATCAGATCCAGGCTGAACGCATTCGCGTGGTCGTTGTAGACCAGCACGATCACATCGGGGGTGTTCGCAGCAAACCAACGGCGGCTGAATTCGTAGCCTGCAAACAGGGGCTGCCAATAGGGCTCCTGCGTCTTGTGCAGATCGATCGCCGCGCCCACCGCCGGCACATGCGAGGTGTAGACACTGGCGCTGATGGACGCGGATCGGTGGCCCGCAGCGGGACTGCTGCGGTCATTGCTGCGGTCATTGCTGCCGCCCATCACTCCCGCCCCCACATCGGATCGCGCCCGCCGCCGATCATCATCTGGCGATAAGCGTCCTCGGACAGTCCGGTCATGCTGCCGGCCATCTGCTGAAAGCTCTTGCCATCGGTGGCGCCGATCTTGGCCAGGAAGTAGATGTTGCCGCCGGCGGCGATGCAGCGGTTCAGGTCGCGCGCCAGCACCGCCTGCTTCTGCTCTTCGGTCATCGGCCACTCATCCAGATACAGCCCCTCATCGGCCTTGAAGCGGGCACGGTTGTCGGCCTTCATCAGGCTCATGCAAAACTGGTTCAACGGGTAGCCCCTGCGCGACTGTTCGGCATCGAAGACGATCGTGCCCGGAATGTCCAGATAGGGCTTGTCCAGCGCCATCGCTCAGACCTCCTCAGGCCAGTACAGGCGCATCGGGTTGTCCACCAACAACTTGTGCTGAAGGTCTGGCGTGACAGAGATGCGCGGAATGAAGTCGACCAGCAGTCCGTCGTCGGGCATGTGGTCCTTCAGGTTCGGATGCGGCCAATCGGTGCCCCACAGCACCCGGTCGGGAAAGCGCTCGACGATGCGGCGCGCGAACGGCACCACGTCGCGGTAGGCCTGCATTTCGCCATTCAACGCGGGCGGCCCGCCGACGCTCAGGCGCTCGGGGCAGCTGACCTTGCACCAGACGTTGGCGTGTCGGTCCATGAAGCGCTGCAACAAGCCGAACTCGGCACCTTCGATCGGCTGCTGCACATCGGGCCGGCCCATGTGGTCGATCACGACGGGAATCGGCAAGGCGCTGAAAAAGTCCCACAACTCGGGCAGATCGACGGCTTCGAAATAGACCACCACATGCCAGCCGAGCGGCGCGATGCGGGTGGCAATTTCCATCAGGTCGTCGCGCGGTGTGAAGTCCACCAGCCGCTTGACGAAGTTGAAGCGCACGCCGCGCACGCCGGCACTGTGCAGGGTTTGCAATTCGGCGTCGGTGATGTTGCGGCGCACAGTGGCGACACCGCGCGCCCGGCCGTCACTTGAAAGGCACGCGTCGACCAGCGTTCGGTTGTCGGCACCATGGCAGGTGGCCTGCACGATCACGTTGCGGCCGAAGCCCAGGTGGTCGCGCAAGGCGAACAGCTGCGCCTTGCCGGCGTCGCAGGGTGTGTACTTGCGCTCGGCTGCGAAGGGGAACTGCGCGGCCGGGCCGAAGACATGGCAGTGGGCGTCGACGCTGCCGGGTGGCACCGTGAAGCGCGGTGTCGACGGGTTCGGGTACCAGCCGAGCCAGCCGGGGGTCTTCTCGGGCACCGCGGCGTCAATGCCCATCACGCGCCCTTGCCTGCCATCGCCAGAATGCGGTCGGCTTCGGCCCGCCAGTCGGCGCTGCGGGCGAAGCCGGGGTCGCCACGCTGCCCGAACAAACCGTTGTCAGCCAGATCGGCCATCCAGGCCTGGCGTTTGGCCGTGCCGGCAGCGGACCACGGCTCGAGCCCGGCTTCGCGCACCGTGGCGGCCACTTCGCGCACCTCTTCGCTGCGGCGCCGGCCATGCTCGATCACGCGCTGGAAGAAGTAGGCCGCCTGCCGGTTCCAGTCGATCGACGGGAAGGTTTCGTGCAGCGAGGCGATCACCGCATCTTCGACGCCGTAGTGGCGCGCGGTCGTCAGGCTTTCGATCACCATCGCTTCCATGCCCTTGATCATCACGCTGCGGCACATCTTGGTGGCGCTGGCCACGCCGAGCTTTTCGCTGGCCACGCTGGCGACGAATCCGAGCGCGGTCAGCAACGGCAGCAGCGCCGCGGCATGCGGCCCGCCCAGCAGCAGCGGCACCCGCATGCGGTAGGGCGGAATCGATGTCATCACCGCGCCTTCGACATAGCGCCCGCCGGCACCTTCGACGATCGCCGCCGCGCGCTGCTTGGCGCCGGGCGACGCCGAATTGAAGTCGAGGAACCAGGCGCTCTGCGGCCATGCAAGCGCGCAGGCTTCGGCCACCGCCACGGTCTGGCTTGCGGTGACAGCGGAGATCACGAGCCGGGCGTCCTGAAGGGCGTCCGCCGCATGGCTTGCCAGTTCGACGCCGTGTGCGGCTGCATGGGCTTGCAGTGCCGCATCGGCATGCTTCAGATCGAAGGCCGCAACCGCGGTGCCCTTCGAGTGCAGGTCCTCGGCCAGGATGCGACCGACTTCGCCATAGCCGATCAGCGCCACCCGTTGCACCGTCGATAGCGTTTCCATCAATCGATGTACCGCAACCCGGCTTTCACCAGCGGCTCGCGCATGCCGTACAGGTCGAGCCCCAGCACGCCCGACGCCAGCTTGGCGCGCTTTTCGCCTTCGAGTGTCTCGCGTCTCTCGGCGGCGTCGGCGGTTTGTGGCGCCGCCGCTGCCGGCACCACCACCACGCCGTCGTCGTCGGCGACGATCACGTCGCCCGGATGCACCAGCGCACCGGCGCACACCACCGCCACGTTGACCGAGCCGAGCGTGGCCTTGACGGTGCCCTTGCTGCTGATCGCCTTGCACCAG
>JBDSMV010000380.1:0-10425 GCA_039915715.1 Rubrivivax sp.
AAGGAAGCCGAATGGCAGCGCCTGAGCGCGCTCAGCGCCAACACCCGTGCAGCGCTGGCACCGTTGCCGTTGCCGGCCTTCGTGCAGGACTTCCTGGCGCTGCCGTGGTGCCAGCTGATTGCCGGCAGCCGCACGACGACTGCTGCTGAATCCCAGCCGGGCGGCAAGACAGCAGAACCTTGGCAGGACGTGGCCGCAGAGCTCGCCGTCAGCGTGCTGCCCAAGCGCACGCTGGAAGAAAGGCGCCGGTTCGCCGCCTCCTTGCCGGGGCTGATGGCGTCGCTGCAGCAGGGACTGGACCGGATCGACTGGCCGGCCGGCGCGCGCCGCAGCTTCTTCGACCAGCTGATGGCTGCGCACACGGCCTCGATGCGAGCGCCAGCGCTCCCCGACACAGAGTTCGACCGCGTGGCGCAGCAACTGGCGCGCGCCTACGCGCCATCCACTGCTGCCGCAGAGTCGGCCCCGGACGCCGCACCCCCGCTGCACGCACCCGATTTGGAGCTGCGCTTCAGCGCCGATGAAGCGCAGCGCGTTGGTCTGGTGCGGGAAACCGATGTGGCCTGGGCCGACAAGCCCGCGGCCGCTCCCCCGCTGCGCGATTGCCTGCAGGTGGGCTCTTGCTACCGGCTGCTGCTGGACGCGCAGTGGCAGCAGATCCGCCTGACGTACATGGCGCCGGGCCGCAACTTCTTCATGTTTTCGCACGGGGCCAAAGACCGGCAGAGCATCTCGATGACGGCCCGCATGATCGACCGGCTGTGCGCGGCTTCGCGTCTGGTGGTAAGCGAATCCGCGCCGCTGCTGGACCGCGCCACGGCGCAGGTTCGTGGGTTGGTGGGCGCCACGCGCAGCGCCTGAACGCGCAATGGCGCTCCACCTGGCCTGCGCCCCGAAGCAGCCCCCGTCCATGGGGTCGGCCACGGGGTCGGCCACGCGCTCGGCCAGAATGCCGCATGGCCACCAGCAGCTTTTTCGCCCTGATCGACGATGTCGCCACATTGCTGGACGATGTGGCGCTGCTCAGCAAGGTTGCCGCCAAGAAGACCGCGGGTGTGCTGGGCGACGACCTGGCGCTCAACGCGCAGCAGGTCACTGGCGTCAAGCCCGACCGCGAATTGCCGGTGGTGTGGGCGGTGGCGAAAGGCTCGCTGCTGAACAAGGCGATCCTGGTGCCGGCGGCGCTGGCCATCGGCAGCTTTCTGCCATGGCTCGTGACACCACTGTTGATGATCGGCGGCGCCTACCTGTGTTTCGAAGGCTTCGAGAAGCTGGCGCACCGATTCCTGCATTCAGCCGATGAAGACGCTGCCCATCACGCCGAGCGCGTTCGGGCGCTGGCCGACCCGCAGGTCGACCTGGTGGCGTTCGAGCGCCAGAAGATCAAGGGCGCGGTGCGCACCGACTTCATTCTCTCGGCCGAGATCATCGCCATCACGCTCGGCACGGTGGCCAAGGCCGATTTCACGACCCAGCTGCTGGTGCTGTCGGGGGTTTCGGTGGCCATCACCGTGGCGGTCTACGGCGTGGTGGCCGGCATCGTCAAGCTCGACGACCTGGGGCTGTGGCTGAGCCAGCGACCCGGATCGGTTGCGCGGGGCATCGGCCGCGGCATTCTGGCGGCGGCGCCTTGGCTGATGAAGGCGCTTTCGGTGGTGGGCACCGCGGCCATGTTTCTGGTCGGCGGCGGCATCCTGCTGCACGGTGTGCCGCCGGCCGCGCATGCCGTCGAGGGCTGGATCGAACCGCTGGGCGGCATTGCCCGCGCGCTGCTGCCGATGGGCGCCAATGCGGTGGTGGGGCTGGTGGCCGGTGCGCTGGTGTTGATGGCCGTCACTGGCGTGAAACGTGTGCGTGGCACCGGTGACGCGAGTTGACGCATGTAGCGCAAACGAAGCGTGGTCCCGGGCCCCGCAGATGAGGGGTCTCCAGGAATATTTTTGCCCGTCAGTCGCGATAGCATTGCTCGACAGATAACCGCTGTTCAACCCGAGACCCACCATGAAACTGTCCAATCTTTGCGTTGCCACTGCAATCGCGTTTGCCAGCGCGGGTGCGTCCGCGGTCAATCTCGGCACGCTCGATCTGAGCAGCGGAAGCAACAACTTCGGCAACACGCCAATTGCTGGTTCGTTCACCGACACGATCAGCTTCACGCTGACGACCAACTCTCTGTTCAACGCCAGTTTCACGTCGATCGTCAATGGTGCCCAGAACGTCAATTTCACGAGCATCGTGGTCACGCCGGGTGCATTCGCCCTGGTCCAGCTTCTGCCCGATCCGGTCGAAGTTTGGGGCAATCCGGCTGCTTTTAATCTGGCGCCGGGGTCATACACGATCACCATGATGGGCACGAACAGCGCTGCGATCGGCAGCTACGGCGCAAATGTGGCCGTGTCGCCGGTGCCCGAGCCCGAGTCCTTTGCGATGCTCCTCGCCGGCCTGGGTGTGGTTGGCCTGATGCTGCGCCGTCGCCAGTCCTGAGGCGATCTCGCCAGCAAATCAGAAGCGGGCTTCGGCCCGCTTTTTTATTGGGCCAACCCCAGACGCTGCGTGAACGGGTGCAAGGCTCGACCTCCCGCAGCAGCGGGAAAGCGCTTCCCGATTCAGGATTTTTCGATAGCCAGCAGTTCGACCTCGAACACCAGCACCGCATTCGGGGGAATCTCGCCGCCGCCGGCGCCCTTTTCGCCGTAAGCGATGGTCGACGGGCAGGTCAGCTGCGCCTTGGACCCGACGGCCATCAACTGCAGCCCCTCGGTCCAGCATTTGATGACGCGGTTGAGCGGGAAGGTGGTGGGTTCGCCGCGTTTGTAGGAGCTGTCGAACTCACGGCCATCCGGGAACGTGCCGCGGTAGTGCACCCGCACGGTGTCGGTGGCTGCGGGCCGTGGGCCCTTGCCGCCGCGCAGTGGCTTGAACACCAGTCCGGAATCGGTCACCACGGCGCCCGCTTGTGCCGCGGCATCGGCCAGCGGACCCGAAGTCGCAGCCCCGGAGGCCGGTTGCACGGACTTCACCGCTTTCGCCGGCGTTGGGACGGATTTGGCTGGCTGGGCCAGTGCTGGCGCGCCTGCCAGCGACAAGGCAATGGCCAGCGCCAACGCGTTGATCGGGAATCTCATCGTCATTGTTCCTTGAAGGTTTTGGTGAACCAGTCGTCGACCATGCGACGCTCGAAATACATCCGTTCATCGCTGCGGATCGACCGCAGCCCGAAGGTGTAGGCCGGGTCGCTCAGGTGCGCCTGACCCGACTTCAGCACCCGTCCGTCCTGCAGCACGCTGTAGGTCAAATCAATTTGCGGCCAGTCTGCACCACCACGAACCACGCGCAGGTCGGGGCGTGCGCCGCGGAACTCGAGGTTGCCCGCCAGATCGACATCGGTGATTTGCAGTTTCAGAGTCTGGCCATCGGGCAACTTGGCAGCCAATTTGCGAAACACCTGCTCCAGGGTTTCGAGGTTGCGGTCACGGTCGAACTGGCCGAGCCCGGCGTCGGCGAACTGCTGCGGCTTGATATAGCTGACTTCGACGCTACCGGCGGCATGGGCCACGGACGGAGGCACAGCCGCCAGCGCGGCCAAGCCGCAGGTGGCTGCAAAGGTGACGAGAGATTTGCGCATGGCTGTTCTCCTGTTGGGAGTGTGCGGAGCAACCCGGTTGGAGGCGGCCCACCGGGCAGTGTGCCCCCGTTTGCGGTTCTTTACCCATCGCAACTGCCCCGGCCCGGCCGTTCTACCCACCCCAGCTGTCGCGCAGGGTCGTGATGCGGTTGAACCGCGGCGCAATCCCGCGGTGCTGCAGTCGGTCGGCGACGAAGTAACCATGGCGCTCGAACTGGAATCGCGTTTCACACAGCACATCCGCCAACGAGGGTTCCACGAATGCCTGGACCACACGCTTGCTGTGGGGGTTCAGCACCTCGCGGAAGTCGCGCCCGGCCGCGTCGGGCTGGGCTTCGGTGAAGAGGCGGTCGTAGAGCACCACGGTGGCGGATCGCGCGTCGCTGCTGCCGACCCACGTGATCGTGCCCTTGACCTTGACGGCATCGGCACCGGGCGTGCCGCTGCGGGTGTCGGCAACCACGGTGGCCGTGACCGCGGTGATGCGGCCTTCGGCGTCCTTCTCGCAGCCGGTGCATTCGACGATCAGGCCGTATTTCAGCCGCACTTTGTTGCCGGGGTAGAGACGAAAGAAACCTTTGGCGGGCACCTCGACGAAGTCGTCGCGTTCGATCCAGACCTCACGCGACAACTCGAAGTGGCGGGTGCCCAGCGCCGGTTGCTGCGGGTGGGCCGGCGCCTGGCAAGCTTCGATGTGGCCGTCGCTGCCGAACACCTCGGCCCAATTCGTCAGCACCAGCCGCACCGGGTCCAGCACCGCCATCGCCCGCGGCGCCTGGCCTTCCAGGTCGGCGCGCAGGCAACCGTCGAGCACCGCATAGTCGAGCCAGATGTTGCTCTTGCTGGCACCGCTGCCGTCGGCCAGGGCGCGGATCGAGGCCGGTGTGTAGCCACGCCGGCGCATGCCGAACAGCGTTGGCATGCGCGGGTCGTCCCAACCTTCGACGATGCCCTCGTCTACCAGCGCTCGCAGTTTCCGCTTGCTGGTGACGACATAGCTCAGGTTCAGGCGCCCGAATTCGTACTGGTGCGGCAGGGGTCGCGCCAGCAGACCCAGGTCGGCCAGGTGGCCCAGCAACCAGTCGTAGAACGGCCGCTGGTCTTCGAATTCCAGCGTGCAGAAGCTGTGGGTGATGCCCTCCAGCGCATCCTCGATCGGATGCGCATAGGTGTACATCGGGTAGATGCACCAAGCGTCGCCGGTGGCGTGGTGGGTGGCGCGTTTGATGCGGTAGAGCGGGGGGTCGCGCAGGTTGATGTTGGGCGCGGCCATGTCGATCTTTGCGCGCAGCACCGCGGCCCCGTCTGCCAGGTCGCCGGCCCGCATCGCGCGCAGCCGGGCCAGGTTCTGGTCGGCATTGCGGCTGCGAAACGGGCTGTCGATGCCGGGGGTGTTGAAGTCGCCGCGGCTCGCGCGCAGGTCGTCGGCACTCTGCTCGTCGACATAAGCCAGTCCCGCCGTGACCAACGCTTCGGCGGCGCGGTACATGAAGTCGAAGTAGCTGCTGGCGTAGTAGAGGTGGCTGACGCCATCGACGGTCCAGTCATACCCCAGCCAGTGCACGGCTTCGATGATGGCGTCGACGTACTCCTGCTCTTCGCGCTCGGGGTTGGTGTCGTCGAAGCGCAGATGGCAGATGCCACCGTGGTCGCGCGCCAGGCCGAAGTTGAGGCAGATGGCCTTCGCGTGACCCACATGCAGGTAGCCGTTGGGCTCGGGCGGAAAGCGCGTGCGGATGCGCGCGGGGTCGACGGTGCCGGCCTGGTGGTGCACGGCATCGCCGGGGTTGCCACCCCAGTGGCGCTGCGACAGCGCACCCGACTCCAGGTCGCGTTCGATGATCGCGCGCAGGAAGTTTGCAGGCTTCGGGGTGTCTTCGGTCTTTGCGGAGGGATGGGCCATCCGGGCATTTTCGCCTGATGCACCGGCACGGTCGCTGCCTTCGACTAGCGGCTGCTCACGCGCGAATGGGGCGGCGCATCGACACCCATGCAAACGCCAGTCCGAGCAGCGCGCCGGCCAGCGCATCCAGCACCACGTGCTGCTTGACCGCCAGCGTCGACCACACGATCAGCAGCATCCACGTCGCGTTGCCGGCCCGCACCCAGCCCGGGGCACGCATCTCGGTCAACAGCCGGTGAACCCACGCGGCGGTGAACACGGCGGTGGCCACATGCAATGAAGGGCAGGCGTTGCCGGCTGCGTCGATGCCGTGCAGCAGCGCAAAACCGCGCTGAAAAACCGTGTCGATCGGCAACACCCGGAGCGGCACCGCGGTCGGGAAAAAGTAGAACACCACCAGCCCGAAACCGCACAGCGCGCCGATCCACGCGGCGTAGACCAGGGCCTCGTGCCGCGTCTTCATCAGCCCGGGTCCGAGACCGACATACACCCACAGCGACACGTACAGCGGCAGCGCTTGTGGCGTGAGGGCGATGGCACGGTCCAGCGGGGTCAGCGGCATCGCCGTCACGGCGCCGGCCGGGTGGTGCAGCACCAGGAAATACAGCGTGAAGAAGACCCAGTTGAAGAAACAGATGCCGAGCGCCGTCGCCACCAGGTCTCGATGCATGCGCTGACGGCATTCGTCCCACCAGTCCTGATGCCCGGCAGAGCAGTCGCCGATGGCCACGGGGATGGCGTCGGTGCGTCCGTTGTGGTCTGTGCGTTCGGTGGTGGGCGACAACATCGAAGGATGGGCGACAGTTCGGCTGGATCAGACAGCCAGGCCGCTCCTGAAGAGAATGCGCGGCGAGCCTATCACTGGCGCCAATCTCCGCTGCTTTGTGCTGCGACCGGCAACGGGGAGGGCCGGCCAGCCCTGCGGCACGCACGGGGGTCCGAAGCGTCGGCGGAACTGAAGATAATTCCGCATGGTCACCCCCTTCTTCACTCTTGAAGGCGGCCAGCACCACGCACACTGCCGACCATGAGTCTTGACCGCCACTCCTTCCTGGCCCGCCGCATGCGCCGTGCCGCCGCCGTTCTGCCACTGTCCGCAATGGCTGCCGCAGGGCTTGCCATCGGCCCTGCGCATGCCGACCAGCCGCTTTGGGAATTGGGCCTGGGCGTGGGCGGGCTGCGGCTGCCGCACTACCGCGGGTCGGACCAGTCGCGGGCCTGGCTGCTGCCGGTGCCTTATGTGGTCTACCGCGGCGCTATCTTCAAGGCCGACCGCGAGGGCACCCGCGCCGTGTTGCTGGACACCGAGCGCTTCGACTTCGACCTGAGCCTGTCGGCCAGCGCCCCCACCAGCAACGACAACATGGCCCGCCGCGGCATGCCCGACCTGAAGCCGACGCTGGAGGTCGGTCCCAACCTGAACCTGCGCTTGGCCAAGGATCGCAATTGGGCGCTGGAATTGCGGATGCCGCTGCGGGCCGCGTTCACCGTCGAACGCCGCCCGCGCAGCATCGGCTTCCAGGCTGCGCCGCACCTGAACCTGGACTGGCGCGCCGGCGAGTGGAACCTGGGCGTGCAGGGCGGCCCGCTGTTCGGCGACCAGCGCCGCCATGCCTATTTCTACGATGTGCGCCCGCAAGACGCCATCGCCGGCCGCCCCGCCTACCGTGCCAGCGGCGGCTTTGCCGGCTGGACCGCCACCGCCGGCATGTCGCGCCGCTTCGAGAGCCTCTGGACCGGCATCTTCGTGCGGGGCGACAGCCTGTCGCACGCGGTCTTCGACGACAGCCCGCTCGTCAAGGCACATTCCAACTGGTCGGCCGGCATCGCGCTGTCGTGGGTGTTCAAGACCTCTGAAGCGCGGGTGCCGGACGCCGCGCTGCCTGTCGGCGGCAATTGAGCGGGCGCAAGTTGCAGTGGAGTTGTTGACGATCTGCACCCGGATCTTTCGCGGTGTGGTGCGCCTGTTGGCGTGGCCGCTGCTGCTGCTTCAACTGCTGTTGCTGGGCGCGGTTTCGATGGGCTTCAGCGCGCTGGCGCTGCTGCTGTATCCGCTGCTGTCGCGGCAGCACGGGCGCCGCATCGGTCGCGCGATGGCGTCGGTGGGGTATCGCTGCTTCTGGTTCGTGACGCGCTGCAGCGGCATGTTGCGGCTGCAGGCCGACGCGCTGGATGTGTTGCGCAACGAACGCGGTGTGATGCTGGTGGCCAACCACCCGAGCATGCTCGACGCACCGATGCTGGTGGCGCGCCTGCCGCGCTGCGCCTGCATCATGAAGGCCGGCCTGATGCGCAACCCGCTGCTGGGACCGGGTGCGCGGCTGGCGCGCTACATCCGCAACGACTCGCCCCGCACCATGGTGCGGCTGGCGGTCGACGAATTGCGAGATGGCGGGCAACTGCTGTTGTTTCCCGAGGGCACCCGCACCACGCACCCGCCCGTCGACGCTTTCGGGCCTGCATTTACGCTGATCGCACAGCGTGCCGCGGTGCCGATCCAGACCATCTTCATCGACACCGACTCGCCGTACCTGGGCAAGGGTTGGCCGCTGTGGCGGCTGCCGCCGTTGCCGATCGTCTTCAACGTGCGATTGGGCCGCCGTTTTGTGCCGAGGCCGCACGAGCGGCACGAAGGGCTGCAACGTGAAATCCATGCCTACATGCGTGCGGGCTTGCGCCACCGCGCCACGCCAGCGTCTGCGCAGGACGTACAAGAAGCACAAGAAGCGCAGGAAGTGCAGGAAGTGCAGGAAGTGCAAGAGTCGCGCCGGGCGCCGCACCGGATGCTGCCGTGAGCGGCACCGACGCGGCAGCCCGCGCCGCCTCGGTCGCCCCCGCGCCGTCGGCCACCCACGCGGTCTTGATCCCCAGCTACAACACCGGCGCCACGGTCTATTGCACGGTGGCTGAAGCCCTGGCGGTCTGGGCGCCGGTCTGGGTGGTGGTGGACGGCAGCGACGACGGCACCGCAGAAGGCCTGCAGCAGTTGGCAGCCACCACCGACCCGCGCCGCCTGCGCGTGTGGGTGCTGCCGCGCAACGCCGGCAAAGGCAGCGCAGTGCTGCACGGTTTGCAGCAGGCCGAGGCCGGCGGCGTCACCCATGTGCTGACGATGGATGCCGACGGCCAGCACCCCGCGGCACTGATCCCGCACTTCATGGCCGCCTCACTCGAAGACCCCGCCGCCATGGTGCTGGGGCGCCCGGTGTTCGGCCCCGAAGCGCCGCTGCTGCGGGTGCGGGGCCGGCGCATCAGCAACGGCTGGACTCACCTGGAAACCTTGAACGCGGGCATCGGCGACTCGCTCTTCGGGTTTCGCGTCTATCCGGTGGCACCGCTGTTGGCGCTGATGCGGGCCAACCGCTGGATGCGGCGCTTCGACTTCGACACCGAAGCTGTGGTGCGGCTGGCGTGGCGCGGCATTCGTCCAGTCAACCTCGATGCGCCCGTCAAGTACCTGACGGCCGAAGACGGCGGCGTCAGCCACTTCCGCTACGGTCGTGACAACGCCCTTCTGACCTGGATGCATGCGCGCTTGATGGTCGGCTTCGGGCTGCGACTGCCGTGGCTGCTGTGGCGCAAGGCGCGGGGGCTGCCGCCGTTCAGCGCCTGACCGCCGTTGCTGTTTCAACGGCTCTCGAACGGTCCTTTGGTGACGAAGGCACCGCCCTGGAAGCGTGCGGCCGGCGTGGTGGGGTCGAGTGCCGGCCTGCTTTCCAAGACCGCCTGTGCAAAGGGGGCCGAACTGTCCACTGGCCGGAAGCCGATGTGGCGCGCGCTGGCGTTGTCCCACCAGGTGCGCGGGTTGTCGCTGACGCCGTAGACCACGCTGTGGCCGACTTGCGGCGCGGTCAGTGCGGCGCGCACCAGCCGTTCCAGGTCGTCGTAGCTGAGCCAACTCGCCAGCATGCGACGGTCCAGCGGCTCGGGAAAGCACGAACCGATTCGCAGGCTGACGGTTTCCACTCCATAGCGGTCCCAGTAGAACTGCGCCAGGCACTCGCCATACGCCTTCGACAAGCCGTAGTAGCCGTCAGGGCGCATCGGTGCCTGCGGGTCGATGGTGCGGGCCTGCTCGTGAAAGCCGGTGACATGGTTGGAGCTGGCATAGACGATGCGCCGCACCCCATGGATGCGTGCCGCTTCATAGAGGTGATAAGTGCCGACGATGTTGGCGGGCAGGACGTCTTCGAACGCATGTTCGACGGAGACGCCGCCCAGGTGCACGACCGCGTCGACACCGGCCAGCAGGTCCTGCACGGCGGCCTTGTCCTGCAGCGCGGCCGGCATGGCTTCCTCGTTGTCGGCGACCGCTTCCAGAGCGGCGATGTCGCTGACGCGCAGGACCGTGCACAGCGCTTGCAGGCGCGGCCGCAGCACGCGGCCCAGGGCACCGGCTGCACCGGTCAGCAGCAGGCGGTTGAAAGGCTTCTCAGGCGTGGTCATGGTCAGGTGTGTGGGCTCGGTTGAAGGGGCTCGCTTGGAGGGCTCGCTTGGGGGTCACGGCAACGGCCACAGCAGCCGCGACACATCGTCGGGCGCCACGTCGCGCAGCGCGGCCAGGGCCGCTGCGGTGGTCGGCGAAGGAACGGTGCGTTGCGCCTGCAGCAACACCGGCAGGGCGGGCGGCAGCACCAGCTGGCGTTCGAGCGCGGTCGAATGAGGCCAGCTTGCCGGGTCGATCACCGCGCGGGCGACGAACTCGATCACAGCCGGCAACCTGCGGCTGTCGATTTCGGCCCGCCACAGATCGGGGGTGCAAGGCGCGGCGGTGCGCCGGCAACTGGGGTCGGCAGCAGGCGGCGCAGAGCCGGTGCGCGCGGCCAGCACGCGGCTGTAGTGCGCCAGCCGCGCCATCGCTTCCAGGGTGAAGGTGTGATAGTGGAACGGCCGCGTG
>JBDSMV010000421.1:0-10445 GCA_039915715.1 Rubrivivax sp.
ATGGTGATGCCGGGCTTGAGGGGTCCCGATTGCGATGCCGTCGATGCCGTGGCCGATGCCACGGTGCGCACTTTGCGTCGCACAGTGCCGGCGGCGGTGGCCGGGGTGGCGTTTCTCTCAGGCGGTCAGTCGGCCGACGCAGCCACCGCGCGCCTGAAGGCGACGCATGCACGCCATGCCACGGCCCGCGCACGCTGCCCCTTGCCGTTGACCTTCTCGTTCGGCCGTGCCCTGCAGGACGAAGCCCTGGCGGCCTGGGCCGGCGACGACGCCAACCGCGAAGCCGCGCGTTCGATCCTGCTTCGGCGCGCCCGCAGCAACGGCGCGGCGTTGCTGGACGCGGGGTAACGGGCTGCGCGCCGCTGTCAACCCATCACATGCGAAGGCAGCCAGGTGGCGATACCCGGGAAGAAGCACAGGATCACGATCGCCAGGACCATGCACAGCATGAAGGGGAAGGCGCCCTTCAAGATCGTCGGCAGCTTCACATCCGGCGTGATGCCGTTGATGACGAACAGGTTCAGCCCCACCGGGGGCGTGATCAGACCGAGTTCCATGTTGATCGTCAGGATCACACCGAACCAGATCGGGTCGAAGCCGGCCGAGCGGATGATCGGCATCAGGATCGGGGTCGTCATCAGGATGATCGCCGCCGGCGGCAGGAACATCCCGGCCACCAGCAGCATCCCGTTGATCGCCGCCAGGATCACCCAGCGGTTGACCTGCAGGTCGCCGATCGAGCTGGCCACCGCCTGCGTCACCTGCAGCGACGACATCATGTAGCCGAACAGGATCGAGGTGCCGATGATCAGCAGCAACATGCCCGATTCGCGCAGCCCGTCGCGCAGGATCGCCCACAGCGCCAGCGGCTGCCAGACGCGGTAGATCACCATCACCATCACCAGGCACAGCAGCGCACCGACACCAGCGGCCTCCGACGGCGTGGCGATGCCCCCGTAGAGCGCATAGACCACGCCCACGATCACCGCGATGAACGGCAGCAGCCGCGGCATCAGCTCCAGCTTTTCCTTCAGCGTGTAGATGCGATCGCTGTCGACCAGCTTGGTGCCGCGCTTCCAGCTCAGGAACATCGCCCAGGCCATGAACAGCACCACCAGCAACGCGCCGGGCAGGATACCGGCGATGAAGAGGCGGCCGATCGACGTCTCTGACGCAATGCCGTACAGGATCATCGTGATGCTGGGCGGGATCAGGATGCCGAGCGTGCCGCCGGCAGCGATGGCGCCGGTGGCCAGGTCGGCGTCGTAGCCGCGCTTCCTCATCTCGGGGATGCCCATCTTGCCGATGGCGGCACAGGTGGCGGGTGACGAGCCGGTCAGTGCCGAGAACAGCGCGCAGGCGCCGATGTTGCTGATGACGAGTGAGCCCGGCACCCGGTGCAGCCAGCGCGCCAGGGCTTCGTAGAGGTCGCTGCCGGCACGCGAAGACGCCACCGCCGCGCCCATGATGATGAACATCGGCAACGACACCAGGGTGAAGTCGTTGAGCCCGGCGAAGATCGTCTCGGGCATGAAGTTGACGCTGTTCCAGCCGTCGAAGATGACCATGAACAGCAGCGAGACGGCGCCCAGCGCGAAGGCGATCGGCATGCCGGTGGCCAGCACCGCGATGGTCAGCGCGAAGATCATTCCACCGATCAGCAGCGGGTTCATGCGGGCAGCTTCAGTTGGAGTTCAGAGCCGGTCGTCCGGCGCCAGGCCGAACGGGTTTTCTCGCCTGGCCATCACCTGCACGATCTCGGCCACATACTGCAGGCACAGCAGCGCCAGCCCGAGCGGCACGGCGGCATACGGAATCCACAGTCGCGCGCGCCAGATCGACGACGTCGTCTGGTTCAGTGTGTAGACCTCGTGCCACCAGTGCCATGCGCCATAGAGAAAGAACAGGCAGAAGCCGAGCGCGATCAGACTGCCCAGCAGGTACAGCGCGCGCCGGGCCGGCGGGCGCAGCATCAGCGGCACCACGTCGACCGCCACATGGCCGCGGGTCAGCAGGATGTAGGGCGCACCCAGAAAGGTCGAGGCGATCAGCGAAAAGGTCACGAACTCGGTCTGCCAGATCGACGACTGGTTCAGCACTGCGCGCACGAACACCATCTGGCACACGACCCCGATCGAGACCAGGATCAGCCCCGCAGCGAACACGCCGAACAACCGCGACACCGCATGGATCGCCGCGATCCAGCCCGGCGGCGGGATCGCATTGCCGGGCTGCGGATCTGCTTCCGGAAGCAGGTCCGACCCACGGCTCGGCTTCAGCAGTTCTGGTGCCGGCATGGTGCGCTGCGGCGGGTTGGCATTCGGCCTAAGTTCGCTCGACGCTTACTTGACGCTCAGCGCCTTGTCGATCAATTCCTTGCCGCCGGGCACCTTTTCGGCGAAGGACTTGTACGAGGTCTTCTGCGCCACCGCGCGCCAGGCATCGGCTTCGGCGTCGGTCAAGGTCACGACCTGGGTGTTGTTCTTCTTGAAGACATCGACCAGTTCATCGTCGAGCTTTTTCGACTCGGTGTTGAAGTAGGCCTCGGCCTTCTTCGATGCCGCCGTCAGTGCGGCCTTCTGCTTCGCGTCGAGCTTGTCCCAGCTGCGCTTGCTGATCAGAACCGGCTCGTACATGAACCAGATGGCGTTGTCGCCGGGGGCCGTGACGCACTTCAGCTGTTCATAGAGCCGGAACGAGACGAAGCTGCCGGACGATGTGTCGGTGGCTTGCGCCACGCCCTGCTGCAGCGCGCTGTAGACCTCGCTGGACGGGATCGAGACGATCGACGCACCCGCGCCGGCCCACATCTGCGCAAAGGTCGAACCAGCCGACCGCACCTTCAAGCCCGCTGCGTCTTCGGGCTTCTTGATGCATTTGTCCTTGCCGCCAAAGGCACCGGCCAGCCAGGCATCGGCCAGCACATGCACGCCACCCTGATCGATGATGTCGCGGATGTCCTTCATGAACGGCGACGCATTGATGCGCTGCGCATGGGCATGGCTCTTCACCAGACCCGGCATCAAGGTGGCTCCGAACTGCGGGTGGAAACCCGAGGCGTAGTCGAGCGGGAACGAGCTCATGTCGATCTGGCCACTGAGCATCGCCTTCCACTGCTCCTGCGCCTTGACGAGGCTGGAGCCGGGGAACACCTTGATCTCGAGGCCGACATTGGCGGCAGCGACTTCCTTGGCGATCATCTGCACCATCTCGTCGCGCACATCGCCCTTGCCACCCGGGAACTGGTGCGACGCCTTGAGTGTCACGTCGGCTGCCACGGCGGCGCTGAACGGCAGCATGGCCAGCAGGCAGCCGGCGACGATCGGGTGGAAGGGGCGACGGGTCATGGGGGTCTCCTGTGGAATCGGCTTCGGCGAACGGATGCGGCCTTCGCAGGCGAGCCACCCGCGATGTCCAGCGCTCTGGTGGCAAAACTTTAGTTCATGAATCCGTCGGCGCCACTCGTGGAACCCATGAGACGCCCAGCGGCGAAAACGGCGGCGTCGGGCCGGCGCAGGCCCTGGATTGCCCCCGTATCCGACCGCCTGAAGCCGCGCTAGATTGCGACTTGAGGCCCGGAGTCGCGACCTCGCCTGCACAACACGAACCGTCCATCGAAGGACGCTCAACTCGGATTCAGGAGACAGCCCATGCCATTCCGCCCCTCTGCGCTCGCCTGCGCCGCCGCGCTCTCGTTGATGGCAGCTTCCACCGCCAGCCTTGGCCAGAGCGCCACCAAAGGCCTGAAGTACCAGGTGCAGGTGCAACGCACCAGCTACGGCATTCCGCACATCCGGGCTGCCGACTGGGCCAGCATGGGCTATGGCTATGGCTATGCGTTCTCGCAGGACAACGTCTGCGTGCTGGCGCGCGAAATGCTGGTGGCATCCGGCACCCAGTCGAGGTGGTTCGGCGCTGCGTCGCTCAGTTCGGACCGGGTCTACAAGATGGTCAATTCGACGGCCCGCATCGATGCCGCCTGGGCTGCCGTCGAACCCATGACCCGCGACCTGCTGACGGGCTATGCCGACGGCTACAACCGCTACCTGCGCGACACCGGCAACGCCAACCTGCCCGCCGACTGCAAAGGCCAGCCCTGGGTGCAGCCGATCACCGGCAAGGACGCGATGAAGGTGCTGCGCAAGCTGCTGGTGCGGGCCAGCACCGGCAACTTCATCGGTGCGCTGGTGGCAGCCGTGCCGCCTGCGGCGCGCCCGATCACCGTGAAGCAGGCGCTGCTCGAAAGCGCGCGGGTGACACATGCAACCGCCGTGGATGACAGCGCCGCCGAGTCGGCAATCCCCGTCATCGACACCGCTTATCTGCCCGACTTCGATGTCGAACGCTTCGGCAGCAATGGGGTCGGGCTCGGTGGCGACCTCACAGGCGGCTCGGGCGCGTTGTTGGGCAACCCGCACTTCCCCTGGTACGGCATCGAGCGCTTCTATGCCGTTCACATGACGATCCCCGGGGTCTACGACGTGATGGGCGCGTCGATCTATGGTTTTCCGCTCGTCAACTTCGGCTTCAACAAGGACATCGCGTGGACCCACACGGTGTCGACTGCGCGCCGCTTCATCCTGCGTGAACTGCAGATCGCACCGGGCAACCCCACCGCCTATGTCTACGACGGCCAGCCGGTGGCGATGCAGCCGGAGGCCGTCAGCGTCGACGTGCTGCAGGCCGATGGGTCGGTGCTGGCCACCAGCCACACGTTCTGGCAGACGCAGTTCGGGCCGGTGATGGTGCCCACGCCATCAGCACCCTGGTCCACCACGCGTGCCTACGCGATGACCGATGTCAACCTGGAGAACTTGCGCGCCTTCCGCCAGTACCGGACCATGGGCCAGGCCCGCAGCATTGATGAGTTCGACGGCATCCTGCGCAGCCAGGCCGGCCTGCCCTGGGTCAACACGATCGCCGCCGACAGTGGCGGCAATGCCTATTACGCCGACATCGGCGCCATGCCCAACGTCACCAATGCCAAGCTGGCCGCCTGCATCAAACCGGGGGTCTCGCAGGCTCTGGCTGCTTCGCGCCTGTATGCGCTGGACGGGTCCACGTCGGCCTGCAACCCGGGCACCGATGCCGATGCGCCCGAGCCCGGCATCTTCGGCGGCAGCAGCATGCCGGGGCTGATCCGCCGCGACTATGTGCAGAACAGCAACGACAGCTACTGGTTGAGCAATCCATCCCAGCCGCTGGAAGGCTACTCGCAGATCATCGGCACCGACGAAGGCAAGGCGCAGGCGTTTCGCACGCGGCTCGGCATCCAGCAGGTGCGCGACCGCCAGGCCGGCGTCGACGGACTGCCGGGCGGCACCGCCTTCAACCGCCAGTGGCTGCAGGACATGCTGTATGCCGACCGCCACTACAGCGCCGAGATCATGCTCGACGGGGTTCTGGCGCTGTGCGCGTCGCAGAACCCGGAGGTGACGATCAGCGGCCAGGTGGTCAATGTCGCCCAGGCCTGCGGCGTGCTGTCGACATGGGACCGCCGCAACCGCAGCGCCAGCGTCGGCGCCCATGTCTGGACCGAGTTCTGGCGCCGCCTCAGCGGCGCCGCATCGGCGGGCCTGCCGGTGGTCAGCACCGTGCTGTACGCGGTGCCATTCAGCGCCGCCGATCCGGTCAACACCCCGCGCGGGCTCAACGGCAACAACGCCACCGTCATCACCCGGGTGATGGGCGAAATGGCCTACACCGTGAAGACCTTCGCCGACAACGGCATCCCGCTGACCCGGCCCTGGGGCGAGGTGCAGTTCGACACCCGCAACGGCGTGCGCATCCCGATCCATGGCGGCTCGGGCACCTCGGGTGTCTACAACGCGATCAGCCCAGCCGGGTTGGTCAACGGGGTCGGCTACACGCCGATCGTGGCCGGCTCCAGCTACATCCAGTCGGTGTCGTTCACGGGCGGGTTGCCGGTGGCGCGTGCAGTGGTCACCTACTCGCAATCGTCGGACCCGGCCAACCCGCACTTCGCCGACATGACGCAACTGTTCTCGGGCTATGGCTGGGTTTCGATGCCCTTCACCGAGAGCGACATTCGCGCCGACCCCAACCTGACGGTGATCCGGCTGATCGAGGCGCGCTGATCCTTTGACGACCGCGTTGCGAGACCGTTTGTTGCGCCCGACCCGGGGGCTCATCGCCTGCGAATCGCAGAGTCACATCGAAGAACCTTCCACACTGAAAGAACCTGCCATGCCAACCTTAAAGGTCACCCGCATCGCCCTCGCCCTGACTGCGCTGGCAATGTCGCCACTGGCTGCGCAAGCCCTGTCCGTCAACGTGAGCATGGCCGGTTGGCAGGCCAGCGGCGGCTACGGTGCCAGCGGCAATTCACAGACCTTTCTGAGCCTGCCGGCCGGGTCCACCGTGACCGGGTTCGACTACCTGGGGCTGGCATTTGCAACCACCGGCGACAGCTGGCAGCGCGAACTGGTGCTGTCGGTTAACAACCAAGTGGCCTCGACCCAATGGCTGGACTGGCAGCCCAGCACCACTGCGGGGCCCGGCAGTTTCGGCGCCGCATCGGGCTCATGGGGCGGCGCCACCGGCGTCGACGGGCCCTTCCCGAGCACCGGCCCGTTCGTCACCCCCACCGGCTCGGTGTTCGTGACCGCCTATCTGAGCTACACGGTGCCCCCGGTGGGCATCAGCATCAGCCAGGGCACGCTGCGCGTTCAGTACGACATCGCCCCGGTTCCTGAGCCGACGACTGTGGCCTTGATGCTGCTGGGGCTGGCCGGCGTGGGCGCAGCGTCGCGCCGTCTCGCAACGCGCGTCTAGCGTCTACGCACCAGCCCGAACCGGCAACTTCCAGTCGGGCCGGATGAAGTGGCAGGTGTAGCCGTTGGGCAGCCGCTGCAGATAGTCCTGGTGCTCGGGCTCGGCTTCCCAGAACGGGCCCGCGGCAGCCACTTCAGTCTTCACCTTGCCCGGCCACAGACCGGACGCTTCGACATCGGCGATGGTGTCGATCGCCACCCGCTTCTGTTCGTCGTCGGCATAGAAGATCGCCGACCGGTAGCTGGGGCCGCGGTCGTTGCCCTGGCGGTTCGCGGTGGATGGGTCGTGGATCTGGAAGAAGAATTCGAGCAGCTTGCGAAAGCTGGTGCGCTCGGGGTCGAAGACGATCTCGATCGCCTCGGCGTGGTTGCCGTGGTTGCGATAGGTGGCATTCGGCACCTCGCCACCCGAATAGCCGACACGGGTCGAGATCACGCCGTCCTGGCGCCGAATCAGGTCCTGCATGCCCCAGAAGCAGCCGCCTGCAAGGATTGCGCGTTGTTCACTCATTCAAGTTCTCCTTTTGTCGATGACCTGTTGATAAAAAGCGAGCGTCTGGCTCGCGATGCTGGTCCAGCTGAACTCTTGTTCGACCCGCTCGCGTGCGCGGCGGCCCATGCGGGCGCGCAGGTCGGGGTCGTCTAGCAATGCGTTCACGGCGGTCGCCAGGTCGCGCGCGAACTGTTCGGGGTGGCGCGGCTCGACCTCCGAGTGGTCCAGCGTTTCGGCGGGAACCAGAAGACCGGTGTCGCCATGCTCGACCACCTCGGGGATGCCTCCCACTGCCGATGCCACCACCGGAGTTTCGCAGGCCATCGCTTCGAGGTTGATGATGCCGAACGGCTCGTATACCGACGGGCACACGAACACCGCCGCGTGGGAGTAAAGGGCGATGATCTGCTCACGCGGCAGCATCTCGGGGATCCAGATGATCGGGTTGGAAGTGGACTGGCGCGCTGCGGCCACGGCGTCGGCCATCGCCTGACCGATCTCGGGCGTGTCGGGCGACCCGGCGCACAGCACCACCTGCACACCGGGCTTGAAACTGCGGATCGCATTGACCAGGTGCAGGATGCCCTTTTGTTTGGTAATGCGGCCGACGAACAACACGAAGGGTCGTTCGGGGTCGATCTTGAAGGCGGCCAGCACGGCGGGATCGGGCGTGGGGCGGTACTGCTGCAGGTCGATGCCGTTGTAGATCACGCGGATCAGCTCGGGCCGCACGCCGTACAGCGACTGGACATCCTGGCGCATCGATTTCGACACCGCGATCACACCGTCGGCACTCTGGTAGGCGGTGCGTTCGACCCAAGTCGACGCCGCGTAGGCCGTGCCCAGTTGGTCGGCCTTCCAGGGCCGGTGCGGCTCCAGCGAATGCGTGGTCAGCACCAACGGCACGCCATGCAGTTGCTTCGCAAGGCAGCCGCCCAGGTGCGTGTACCAAGTGTGGCAATGAACGATGTCGACATCGGCCAGGCTGCCGCTCATCGCCAGATTCTGCAGCAGCGTCGTGTTGAACTTGCGGTGCCGCGGGTCTTGCGCCGGCAGTTCGGCCTGCACGTCGATGCCCTGCACCGACAGCCGATCCGACTGCAACTGCTGGTCGCCGAAGCACAGCACGCGCACGCTGTGCTCACCGGGCAATGCCGCCAGTTCACGCGTCAGGTACTCGACATGGACGCCGGCGCCGCCATAGACATTGGGCGGGTACTCGTTGGTCAGGATCGCAATCTTCATCGTCGGACGGGCACGGCACAGCAGGTGCGGACCTTGACACTATCACGCGTCAATGGCCACCGACACAACGCCGTTCCATGTACTCACGCGGTGGTTACGCTTGCGCCATCGGCATGCCACGCCGCGAAGGAATTCACATGAAGGTCTGCATCATCGGCGTCGGCGCCATCGGCGGATTCATCGGCGCGCGACTGGCTGCGGCCGGGCAGGCGCAGGTCAGCGCATTGGCGCGCGGCGCCACGCTGGCTGCGCTGCATGCCCACGGCTGGCGGCTGCAGATGGGCGGCCGCCTGACCCAGGCTGCAGCGGTTGCCAGCGAGCGAGCGCAGGACATCGGCGTGCAGGACCTGGTGGTGATCGCGGTCAAGGCACCGGCGCTGGCCACGGTGGCGGCGTCGATCGCCCCGCTGTTGGGTCCGCAGACAGTCGTGCTGCCGGCGATGAACGGTGTGCCCTGGTGGTTCTGTGACGGCCTGCCGGGGTTCGGCGGTCAGCCTCTGCACAGCATCGACCCCGAAGGCGCCATCGGCGCCGCCATCCCCACCGCGCAGGTGCTGGGCTGCGTGGTCCACGCCGGTGTCTCGGTTTCCGAGCCCGGCGTGGTGCAGCACAAGATGGGCCGGGGGCTGATCGTGGGCGAGCCAGCGGGCGGCACGAGTGCGCGCGCCCAGGCCGTGGTCGATCTGCTGGCTCAGGCCGGCTTCGACGCCACGCAAAGTGCCGATGTGCGCCACGACATCTGGTTCAAGCTTTGGGGCAACCTGGTGATGAACCCGGTCAGCGCCATCACCGGCGCCACGCTCGACCGGGTGCTGGCCGACCCGCTGGTGCGCGGCTTCTGTTCAGCAGCGATGCAGGAGGCCGCCGCCATCGGCGCGCGCATCGGCTGCCGCATCGAGCAAAGCCCCGAAGACCGCCATCAGGTCACGGCGCGGCTCGGCGCCTTCAAGACCTCGATGCTGCAGGATGCCGAAGCGGGACGCCCGATCGAGCTCGACGCGATCGTGGGCGCGGTGCACGAAATCGGGCTGTTGCTTGGTCAACCGATGCCAAATATCAGCGCGTTGCTGGGGCTGGCGCGGCTGCACGCACAAGTGCACGGCTTGGTGCACGAACGGGTGCCGGCGTCGGGTGGCGAACGCTGAGGCGCCGATCCGGCGGCGCCAGCGCCGGGGGCGCCTGGTCAGGCGCCGCCGGCTGCCATCTCGGGCTTGATGCTGCCGCCCCGCGACAACCGCTCGCCGATCACGGTGCTCGACATCTGGTCGTGAAACAGCTTCTTGGTCTTCTTGAAGCGCCACCACTGCAACAGCAATGGCACCACCAGGACATACGAATAGAGCACGATCGAGCGCAGCAGGTTGCGGAAAAATGCCCGCATGAAGCCGATGCGGTGGCCCTGCTCGTCGGTGATCTGCAGCTTCATCAGCCACTTGCCGGGCGTGGCCCGCAACACAGAGGCTTCGAAAGCCGGCAGCAGCAGGTAGAAGACGGCGACGATGACCACGGCGGCGACTTCGTCTTCGCCCCTGTTCAGCACCGCCAGGATGATGCCGCCCACCAGCACCGCGAACACATAGTCCAGCACGATCGCGCCGGCGCGCTTCCAGACCACGTTGCGGTAGTACCGCTGGCGCCAGTCGGCGTCGACCTGGGCGTTCGGGTTGGCCGCGCTGGCAAACGCATGCGGGGTTGCCGGCGCAGCGAAAGCCGCTTCGGCCGGGTGAAACGGCGGGGGTGTCGCAACCTGAGGCGTCGCGGGTTGCAGAGTCGCAGCCTGCGGAGTCGCGTCCTGCGGGGCCGCGGGTTGCAGCGGCGAAGCTGCAGCGACCAGGGCGGCTGCGACGCTTGCGGCAGAAGCCGCTGGCGCAGCCGCCACCAGCGGCACCGCACCCCGTTGCGCCAGCTCGGTC
>JBDSMV010000038.1:0-6374 GCA_039915715.1 Rubrivivax sp.
ACTTGCCGCTTTCACACGCCCCCCGGGGCCGCGTATGTTGTTGTCTGATTCCCAAATCGATGCCTTGGACGAGCGGATGAACCAGAACATCACGATTTCAGCAGCCAACTGCATGGCGAGCAGGCAGTGTGCCAACGCGTTGCTGAACGAGCGCTACAGCTGGCGCGGGTACGAGCAGGTTCATCTGCCCACGCTGGAGAGCATGACCCACCTCCCGTTGACGGCCAGCCAGGACGGCGAGGTCATCGGAACCCTCACTCTCGCAATCGACAGCCCCGCGGGGCTGAATTGTGACAGGGCGTTCGGAGAAGAGGTCGACTACCTCCGCGCCAAAGGCGCAAAGTTATGCGAATTTACGAAACTGGCGGTGGATTCATCGTTCGGCAACGATCAGGTCCTCGCAGCGATGTTCCATGTCGCCTACTTGGCAGCCGACAGCCTGGCCGACTGCGACACTCTGCTGATGGAAGTCAACCCGCGGCACGTGCGCTATTACGTGCGGATGCTTGGCGCCCAAGTGATTGGCGGGCAACGCTCGAACGCATCGGTCAATGCGCCTGCAGTGTTGCTGTCGATGGCCTTCTCGGATGTGCGCCGGAGGATCGACGAGCGGGCCGGCAATCCCCGTCCGGCAGGTGAAGGTCGTTCACTTTATTCGCTGTTTTTCAGCCGTGACGAGGAGCGAGCCATCGTGTCGCGTTTTCCTGACCGCATGTCTTGCGGCGATACGGGCAGCTCTTTCGGCTTTCGTCTGCCACAGGCTCACGTGGAAGCGGCGCCGGTACACCACTGAGATCGGGTTGCGCGGGGCCCCGTTCGCTGCGCAGCATCAAGCAGCATCCCTCAGTGTCGCAAAGGGCACTGTTTCCAATGCCACGTTCAGGTGGCGGATTCCACGATTGTCAGCGCGTTGGTAAGGGATCGTCTTGAATTGGTGGGGGCACCGACTGCTGCACGTTGAAGTGCCGCCGCAGCTGCGTCGCAATGGGACGAGCTTGGGGTGTCCCGGGCTTCCAGCCAGTCGATGCAGTGTTGCCAGACGGCATCGCTCTCGAGGATTTGGAAGCCGTATTGGCATCCATGCGTGCCGGCATCCACTCGCACCACCTGTGCTTGCAGACGGGACTGTCTGTCGACCCCGAGGGTAGCGATGACCTCGAAGCGATCGCCGACTTGAAGCGGCTTGTCGGCCCTGGCCGCAAAGCCCTCGCGCGAAATCTCGATGATGGTCGCCGCGCAGCCGCCGAATCGACCGAGCCATGCGAGCTTGGCCTGGCACTGGAAGGACGAACGAGGAAATCGGCGCAGCGACGCCTTGTCGGGGTTCTCCGGCTGCAGTGGGGGCAGACACGCTGACCATTCCGTTTCGGGGTAGACCGAATGCAGCAGAGCGCGGTGTCGCTGCCCCATTTCCTGGAACGCCGCGGTTCGATGGTTGAAGAAGTGATCCATCAATTCCGGCGTCAGGACTGGGTCGTTGCTGGCATGCCACTGGCGATCGGGGATTTGGATCTCGGGCAGCGTGGTGTGGAAGAAGTACTGGTTGAGGTCGCGGCTGCCTCTGCGTTTGCCATAGCCCCTCTCGAACAAGCGTGGCGCTTCAACCAGGTCCAGGGTGGCGCCGATCGCCGGTGCGCCATTGACGAAGTCGTAGTTGGCGACCGTCTCAGCTGTCAGCCGCCGAAAGAAAAGCAATGACTCGTACATGTCGATGTGCGATGGATGCACGGCGATCACGAGGTGGCGGGTGTCGAAGTACCGTGTGCAGTACTCGTGCATGAACTTCATCAACGGAAACAGGATCGTTCCGCTGGTTCTTCGGAACCGCGGGTGGATCGCGAGCGCAGAGATTTCCGCAATCCTTCCCCCCTTGGCACGAACCGATGCGATGTTGAAGGCGGTCTGCATGGGAAACCCGAACACGCCGTCTCTCACGATCGTCAACGTGCCCACCACCTGGCCATTGAGCTTTGCGCACAACGTGGTGGTCGTGGGAAGCGCGTGATACGGCGTGACCCGAAGTCCGGACGGGTGAGGCTTCATGAGCCCGCTGTTGACATAGGCGTCGTGCAGCAAGCCGAAGCAGGCCTCCAGTTCGGTCTGAGATTCGGCGATCTTCAGCTCGAGTCCATCTCGACTGGGTGGGCTCGGCGGCGCGGCGCGGCGAACGATGCGTGAACGCAGCGCATGGGGCAGCCGTGTGACGCAGCCTTTGAGCCAGCGCCGACCGCTGCGGCGCAAGGATTCGATGGGAGATCGCTTCAAGGTGGGGCTCCAGAGTCGCCACGGACCGAATCGATCCGCTCACCCAGCATGTCGGCAGTTTGCGGCCTCAGTTGAGCCGTGCCAGCAACATCCCGCCGAATGCTGACCGCTACACCTTGAGCAATGGACTGATGAAGTGCAACAGCAAACGCTGCAGCGGATGGGCGTTGCCGAACGGCCTCCAGGTGTGCGACAGCGTCTGCTCATAGGCATCGAACTGCATCGCCCAGGGGGCCTGTTTGAGTGTGCCGCGCCCCAAAAGCAGTTTCAACACGGCGGTGCCGGTGACGCCGGCGCAGAGTTCGCAGGCCATGACGGTCGATGGGCCGCGCCGCTCGCCGAAATTCACACGGTCTGGCGCAACCAGATAGCGCCGTTGCAGCATCGAGGGCGAAAGCCCGGCGATGAAGCGCGCGTACTGTTCCTGCACGCTGCAGCCTTCGAGCCTGAAATAGTCCTCGAAGCTCATGCCGGCTGGATGAAAGTACAGCAACGACGCTCCCATACCGAGGGGAGCGGCAGTGACCGCCGGAATGCCGCGGTCTCGGCAGGCGGCGAACAACAGACGCCTGGCTTCGACAGCGAAGAAGTCGATGCCATCGACATAGACATCGACTCCGTCGAGAAAGGCGTCGACGTTGGTCGGGAGGACGCCTTCGGGGAACCGACGCACGTCGATTTCCGGATTGACATCGAGCGCGACACGGGCGGCGACATCGCACTTGGCCTGCCCCAGCGTCGAAACGAAGGCACCCGCCTGCCGGTTGAAGTTGTGGATCTCGAACTCGTCGAAGTCAGCAACGTTGATGCCACCGATGCCCATTCTGGCCAGCGTCAGGACATGCGAACCGCCGACCCCGCCGAGGCCCGCGACAGCCACCCGTGCTGATCTCAGGCGTGCCTGCTCTTCTGGTGTGACCCACCCGATGTTGCGCGAGAACGCGGCGCTGTAGTCGAACGGCATGGAGCTTCAGGGGGCTGGCCTTGCGGCCGCCGCATCGAGGAATTGGAACGGCATGGCACGAGGTCGTGGTTTGCGCCACGTATTCAACCACGCCGCCGGGGCGAGCGGTCGTTCTCAAGCCAGCGGCTGCTTTCCGATGGCCTGCCGAGCCGAAGCCATACCATCGCAGCCATGAAATTTGTAGACGAAGCGCTGATCGAGGTGGCTGCAGGCGACGGTGGCGCGGGCTGCATGAGCTTCAGGCGCGAGAAGTTCATCCCGTTCGGCGGACCCAACGGCGGTGACGGCGGCCGTGGTGGCAGCGTGTGGGCTGTGGCCGACCGCAACATCAACACCCTGATCGACTACCGTTATGCGCGGCGCCACATCGCCCGCAACGGCGAAGCGGGCCGGGGGTCGGACCAGTACGGTGCGGCAGCCGACGACATCGACCTGCGCATGCCGGTGGGCACCATCGTTTCGGATGCGGAAAGTGGCGACAAGCTGATCGAGCTGCTGGAACACGGTCAGCGCGAGTTGATCGTCAAGGGCGGCGACGGCGGCTTCGGCAACCTGCACTTCAAGTCCAGCACCAACCGCTCGCCGCGCCAGAAGACCCCGGGCTGGCCGGGCGAAGCAAAGAAGCTGCAACTGGAGTTGCGCGTGCTGGCCGACGTGGGTTTGCTGGGCATGCCCAATGCCGGCAAGTCGACTTTGATCGCAGCGATCTCGAATGCGCGGCCGAAGATTGCCGACTATCCATTCACGACCCTGCATCCGAATCTGGGCGTGGTGCGGGTGGGGCCCGAGAAGAGCTTCGTGGTCGCCGACATCCCGGGGCTGATCGAAGGCGCATCCGAAGGCGCAGGCCTCGGCCACCAGTTTCTGCGCCACCTGCAACGCACGCGCCTGCTGCTGCACATCGTCGATGCGGCGCCTTTCGACGACGGCACCGACCCGGTTGCGCAAGCCAAGGCGATCGTTGGCGAATTGAAGAAGTACGACCCGGCGCTGCACGCCAAGCCGCGCTGGCTGGTGTTCAACAAGCTGGACATGGTCCCGACGGAAGAACGCGAAGCGCGCGTCAAGGACTACGTGCGAAGGCTGCGCTGGAAAGGTCCGGTGTTCTCGATCTCGGCGCTGGCGCGTGACGGGCTGCAGGTGCTGGTCGAACGCATCTACCAGCATGTGTCCGAACACCAGCGGGTCGACGTGCTGCCCGACCCCCGTTTCGACACCCCTGGCGAGCCGACATCGTGAGTCACGACGTCGGCTCGCTCCCGACGGCAGCCGATGTGCAGGCCGGTGTGCTGGCGGACGTGCCGGTCGTCACCACGACACGCCCCGTGGTCCAGTCGGCGCGCCGCATCGTCGTCAAGGTCGGATCGAGCCTGGTCACCAATGAAGGCCGCGGAGTCGACGCCGAAGCAATAGGAAACTGGTCGCGCCAGTTGGCCGTGCTGGCGCACCAGGGTCGCGAGGTGATGATGGTGTCCAGCGGCGCCATCGCCGAAGGCATGAAGCGCCTGGGTTGGCCGAGGCGCCCGCGCGAGCTGCCTGAGCTGCAGGCAGCAGCGGCTGTGGGGCAGATGGGTCTTGCGCACATGTACGAATCGCGCTTGTCCGAACACGGGCTGGTCAGCGCGCAGGTGCTGCTCACGCATGCCGACCTGTCGGACCGCGAGCGCTATCTGAATGCCCGCTCGGCGCTTCTGACGCTGCTGTCTTTGAAGGTGGTGCCGGTCATCAACGAGAACGACTGCGTCGTGACCGACGAGATCCGGTTCGGAGACAACGACACGCTCGGTGCGCTGGTGGCCAACCTGGTCGACGCCGATGCCTACATCATCCTCACCGACCAGCGCGGGCTCTACTCGGCCGACCCGCGCAAGGACGCGCAGGCTCGCTTCATCGAAGAAGCCCTGGCCGGTGACGTGGCCCTTGAAGCGATGGCCGGCGGCGCCGGGTCCACCCTTGGCCGCGGCGGCATGCTTACCAAGGTGCTCGCTGCAAGGCGTGCTGCCGGCAGCGGCAGCAGCACCGTGATCGCCTGGGGCCGCGAGCCGGACGTGCTGCTGCGCCTGGCAGCCGGTGAGCGCATCGGCACCACGCTGCAGGCTCGGACGCCGAAGTTGCAAGCGCGCAAGCAATGGATGGTCGACCATCTGCAACTGCGCGGCACGGTGGTGGTCGACGACGGCGCGGTGGCCAAGCTGCGCGACGCCGGCAAGAGCCTGTTGCCGATCGGGGTCAAAGACGTGCTTGGCGAGTTTGCGCGCGGCGACGTGATCATGGTTCGTTCGGCTGCCGGAGTCGAGGTGGCGCGGGGGCTGGCGAACTACTCGGCCGCAGAGGCCCGGCTGATTGCCTGCAAGCCTTCGTCGCAGATCGCGGCGCTGCTGGGCTACGCGAATGAGCCGGAGCTGATCCACCGGACAAACCTGGTCCTGATGTAGTTCTGCCCTGCCCGAACTCGCCCGACGGTTGCCGGGCGCGCGAACGTCAGTCGGCTGCCGACGGCTTGGCGAGCGGGCTGAACCCCGCCGCGCCGACGCCGGCGCTGCCGTTGCTGACGCCCGCACCGGGCAACCCAGCACTGTCGAAACGCTGACCTCGAAGACCGCTGCGCAAAAACCGGTTCTGGTGGTGCACCCGCGGCATATAACGTGCCAATTCGGTCAGCGCCAGTTGATAGACACTGCGCTTGAACTCGATCACCACTTCCAGCGGCACCCAGTACTCGTTCCAGCGCCAGGCGTCGAACTCGGGGTGGTCGGTGGCCCGCAGGTTCATGTCGCTGTCGCGGCCCGTCAGGCGCAGCAGGAACCAGATCTGCTTCTGGCCGCGGTAGTGACCCCGCGCGTCTCGGCGGATGAAGTGTTCGGGCACCTCGTAGCGCAGCCAGTCGCGCGTGCGGCCCACGATCTGCACATGATCAGGCAGAAGGCCAACTTCTTCCTGCAACTCGCGAAACATCGCCTGCTCGGGCGATTCGCCGTGTTTGATGCCGCCTTGCGGAAACTGCCACGAGTGCGTTCGCAGCCGTTTGCCCCAGAAGACTTGATTGCGAGTGTTCAGCAGGATGATGCCGACGTTTGGCCTGAAGCCATCACGGTCGAGCATAATCAAACCCCGATTTTTGGATTGTTTTTCATTATTGCACCGC
>JBDSMV010000053.1:0-9021 GCA_039915715.1 Rubrivivax sp.
TGGCGCGATGGCGCAGCGCATGTATTCCGGCACCACCTCGTTCACGCTGCTGGCGATTCCGTTCTTCATCCTGGCCGGCAACCTGATGAACACCGGCGGCATGACAGTGCGCATCTTCGGCTTCGCACGCTCGGTGGTCGGCCATGTGCGCGGCGGCCTGGCGCATGTCAGCGTGCTGGCATCGATGCTGTTCGCCGGCGTGTCGGGGGCAGCGTTGGCCGAGGCCATGGGCCTCGGCAAGATCGAGATCAAGGCGATGGAGGACGCCGGATTCGACCGCAGCTTCGCGGCTGCGGTGACCGCTTCGTCGTCCACCATCGGGCCGGTGATTCCACCGTCGATCCCGCTCGTGATCTATGGCGCATTGGCCGAAGTCTCGGTCGGCGAACTGTTCCTGGGTGGTGTGGTTCCGGGCTTGCTGATGGGCCTTGCGATCATGGCGATCATCGTGGTGCTGGCGCGCAAGCGCGGCTACCCGGCCGAGCAACGTGCCACCTTGGCAACCGTGATGCGTCGCTTCGTCGATGGCCTGGCCGGGTTGCTGGCGCCGGTCATCATCCTCGGTGGCATCCTCGGCGGCATCTTCACGCCCACCGAAGCCGCGGTGGCCGCCGCGCTCTATGCGGTGCTGGTGGGCGCGGTGGTCTACCGCGAACTCACCTGGGTCGATTTCAAGGCCATGCTGTGGGACACCATCGACCAGACCGCGCGGGTGATGTTCGTGATCGCAGCGGCCGGCCTCTTCGGCTGGCTGCTGATCTACCTGCGCGCACCGGCGGCCATCGTGGCGTCGATGACCTCGGTGTCGGAGCAGCCCTGGGTGATCCTGCTCTTGATGAACGTGGTGCTGCTGGTGCTGGGCTGCTTCATGGAAGGCATCGCGATCATGCTGTTGACGGTGCCGATCTTTCTGCCGGTGCTGGCCAAGTTCGGCATCAGCCCGCTGCACTTCGGCGTGGTGATGACGCTGAACCTGATGGTCGGCCTGCTGACCCCGCCCTTCGGCATGGTGCTGTATGCGATGTCGACCCTGGCGCGCGTGCCGATCGTCAAGCTGTCGCGCGAGTTGCTGCCTTTTATCTTCGCGATCATCGTGGTGCTGGGCTTGATCACCTACATCCCGTCGCTGGTGACCTGGCTGCCGCATGTGGTGATGGGCTCGCGTTCATGACCCGTTTGAGCGAAGGCACGGGCCACGCGCTGCGGGTCTTCACGATGTGCAGCTTCAGCGCCATCTGCCTGCTGATGGTGCTGAGCGTGGCGAGCCGATTTCTGCCGCTGGGCAGCACCGGCTGGTCCGACGAGATCATCGAATTGCTGCTGGTCTGGACCGTGTTCATGGCGATCGCCGAAGTCTGGCGTCAGGGGCAGCATTTCCAGGTCGGCGTGGTGCCCGACCTGCTGCGCGGCAGCATCGGCGGTGTGGTGCTGGAGATGTTCACCGCCATCGGTTGCCTCGTGTTTCTGGTGACCTTCATCTGGCAAGCGACCGACCTGATGCTGCAGGCCAACGATGTCTCGCCGATCTTTTCGTGGTCACGGCGCTGGTGGTACCTGCCTCTGCCGATCTCCGGGTTGCTGATGACGCTGTTTTCACTCCACCGGCTGTTCGCGCGACTGCGCGGCGGGTGGCGTTCACCACCTGTTTTGAAGGAAGGCCAGCCATGAACGACGACCGTGCATTCGACTACCGCGCCCTGTTCGACCTGAAGGGCCGCGTGGCGCTGGTGATCGGCGGCGGCTCGGGCATCGGCCAGGCCGGCGCCGAAGGGCTGGCTGCGGCGGGCGCGCATGTGATGGTGGCCGACCTGAACGGTGCCGACGCAGAGAGCGTGGCCGCGAAAATCAACGCGGCGGGTGGCGCTGCCAGCGCGGCGCAGATCGATGTGCGCGACACCACGGCGGTCGACGCGCTCATCACGCGGGTCGACGCCGAGTTCGGCCGGCTCGACACCGTGCTGACGACCCCGGCTGTCAATCTGCGCAAGCGTCTGACCGCCTACACGGACGAAGAATTCGACCGCGTGATCGAACTCAACCTGAAAGGCACCTTCCGCGTGGCCCGCGCTGCGGCGCGCGTGATGTCGACGCACCGCCGCGGCAGCATCATCCTCATGTCGTCGATGCGGGCGGTGAATGTCGAACCGGGCCAGAGCGTCTATGCATCGACCAAGGCCGGCATCGGCCAGTTGACCCGCGGGCTGGCGGTGGAACTGGGGCCGCTCGGCATTCGCGTCAACGCGCTGGCGCCGGGCATCGTCGCGACGCCACTGACGAAGCCGATCACCAGCAACCCGACCTGGAACGACGCTTATGCGCAGCGCTGCGCATTGCGGCGCTGGGCGGCTCCCGAAGAGATGGCGGGGCCGATCGTGTTTCTGGCCTCCGACGCCAGCAGCTACCTGACCGCCACCACGCTGTTCGCCGATGGCGGCTGGACAGCAATCGATGGGCGCTTCGAGCCGGCGCTGGCCTCCTGATCCCACCAGGGACCGGGGCATTCGGCACCAGGAGTGCCCATGATGCGCGGGTCGAAGATGCTCTGGGCCGAGCCGTTGGTGACGCGCAGGCGCACCTTCACCGGCGAGTCCGACCGCCTCTACCAGCGCGAGGTGGTGGCCGGCAATCAGAAGATCTATGGCCAGCCGAGGCAGACGGCGCGGCCGCTGCCACGGGTTGCTCGCAGCCGCTCACCACTTCGTGAGCTGGACCCGGAACGGGCACCACCCCACGTCCAGGTGGTGGCGTCGCACCGCCGCTCAAGCCTTCACTTCGACCACCTGTTCGAAGCCGCCAAAGATCATGCGCTTGCCGTCGAAAGGCATAGGCGGATTGCCGGGTGTGGACGGGTCCATGCGCGGGTCTTCCATCATTTTCTTCATGGCGGCATCGCGCGTGGCCTTGTCGGGCCACTCAACCCACGAAAAGGCCACGGTTTCCTCGTCCGTAGCCTGGACCGCGCGGCGGAAATCGGTGACTTTTCCGTCGGGGATGTTGTCGCCCCAACCCTCGATCACACGGATCGCGCCCAGCTCGATGAACAGCTGGTCGAAATGACGCGCGTGCTCGATGAACTTCTGCTTTTCGCCAGCTGGAACGGGAATCACGAAACCGTCGATGTACGGCATGACTCAACTCCTGTTGGGTTGACCGATCGTCGCCCCCCCACTGATGGCGCCAAATATGTTGTCGAAGAATGGGAGGAAGTCAATTCGACATGAACTGCCCGGTGCGTGTGTGCGTGTCCTGTGGTCACGCTGGCTCGCCCGACTGCTGACACCGGCGTGATTGTCGCAGCAGCGGTGCGCGGCCTCGCCGAGCGATCTGCCTGCCGCCCGTGCGCCGTGAGCGTCTATTCGCGGCCGCTTCAGGCCGCAACAACGCCGGGGCTCCCGGTCGGCAGCCTTTCGCCACGAGCTCGACTGCAGAATTCCCCTCACAAAGGAGACGACTGCCTTCGTTCTACGATATTCGGATTCCAAGCCTGATTCAGCGCTGCTCACCCTGGCTGGATAGAACAGTTGCAGGTGCGCCCGCTCAACCCGCAAAAGACCTGCGTCATGTCCATCACCATCAACGGTTCTCCAGTCCCGATTCCAGGCGATCCCCGCGTTTCTCTGCTCGACCTCCTGCGCGAACACCTGCACCTCACCGGTGCAAAAAAAGGGTGCAATCAGGGCGCGTGTGGCGCCTGCACCGTCCTTGTCGACGGCAACGAGCGCATCCTTGCCTGCCTTGCGCTCGCGGCACAGTACGAAGGCCGCTCGATCACGTCAGTCGAAGGCCTGTCCGAGAACGGCTCACTGCATCCGCTGCAGCAACGGTTCATCGACCACGACGGCTTCCAGTGCGGGTACTGCACGCCTGGACAGATCTGCTCGGCGGTCGGCATGGCCGCTGAATTGCAACGTGGCGTGCCGAGCACCGTCACCGGAGATTTCGCGGCCGGGTCGATCCTGCTGACTGACGAAGAATTGCGCGAACGGATGAGTGGCAACCTGTGTCGTTGCGGCGCCTACAACGGCATCGTCGCCGCTGTATCTGAACATTACGGCGCTGAAGTCGCAGGGGTCGTGAGATGACTCCGTTCACATTCGTCCGCGCCGCCGACCCGGCCGATGCAGTCCGTCTTGGCGCCCTGGACCGGGCCATGTATCTCGGCGGCGGCACCAACCTGGTCGACCTGATGCGCGAGACGATCGAACAGCCGGCTTCGCTGGTCGACGTGACCGCCCTGTCGGGCACGATCGAGGAACGCGACGACGGCAGCCTGCTGATCGGCGCGGCCGCGCGCAACACCGCCGTGGCGGAACACCGCGCGGTGCGCACGCGCTATCCGGTGCTGTCGCGCGCCATCGTCGCCGGCGCCTCCGCGCAGATCCGCAACATGGCCACGGTCGGCGGCAACCTGCTGCAGCGCACGCGCTGCACTTATTTCTACGATGTGGAAGGTTCGCGCTGCAACAAGCGAACGCCGGGTGATGGGTGCGACGCGGTCGGCGGCTTCAATCGCATCCACGCGATCCTCGGTGCGTCGTCAGCGTGCGTCGCGACTCACCCGTCGGACATGTGCGTGGCGCTCGCCGCGCTGGGTGCGGTCGTCCACCTGCAGGGCTCGGGCGGCATGCGCTCCCTGGCGCTGACCGACCTGCACAGACTGCCCGAGGACCGTCCCGACCGCGACACGGTGCTCGAACCGGGGGAACTCGTCACCGCGATCGAACTGCCCGCGTTGAGCTTCGCGGCCCGGTCGACGTATCGCAAGGTGCGTGACCGTGCCAGCTACGCTTTCGCGCTGGTCTCGGTGGCTGCGGCGATCGAACTCGACGGCGACATGGTAGTAGACGTGCGGCTGGCCCTTGGGGGTGTCGCGCACAAGCCCTGGCGCGCCTGGAAAGCAGAGGCGGCGCTGAAGGGGCAGCCCGCGAACGCGAAAAGTTTTCTTGCCGCAGCCGAGGCGGAACTGGCCGATGCGAAGGCGTTGAGCGGCAACGGCTTCAAGATCGAGCTCGCGAAACGGACCCTGGTCGCCGTGCTCAAAAGTCTCACGGAACAGGCAGCCAAAGGAGCACATGCATGAGCGCCATCAAGAACGCGGTCCAGGGTGTCGTTGCGACGGTGATGAAAACGGCGATCGAACACGCACCGGATGCGTTGATCCCCGGTGGCAAGCCGGATCCGATGATCGCGCGCAGGCACGGCCTGATCGGGCAGCCGGTGTCGCGCATCGACGGACCCTTGAAGGTTCAGGGTAGAGCACGCTTTGCGGCCGAGTTTCCGATGGACGGCATGGCCTACGCGTCGCTCGCGTTCAGTACGATCGCGAAGGGCCGCATCGCATCCCTCGATACCGCAGCCGCGGAAGCGGCGCCCGGCGTCGTCCTCGTGATGACGCACCGGAACGCGCCGAAGATGAAGCCATCGCCGCTCTTCGGCACCAGCGCCAAGGCAGCCGGCGGCAGCGACCTGCCCGTGATGCAGAACGACCGCATCCACTGGAACGGCGAGCCGATTGCGGTGGTGCTGGCCGAAACGCAGGAGCAAGCCGATCACGCGACATCGCTGATCCGCGCGACCTACGAAGCCGAGCCGGCAGTCACATCGGTGGCCGCGGCGAAGGCAAAGGGGACGGAGATCGGCTCGTTTCACGGCCAGCTCCAGCACGTGAAGACCGGCGATGCCGAAGCGGCACTGACTGCGGCAGCGCACCGTGTCGATGCCACGTACCACACGCCGCGCCAGAACCACAACGCGATCGAGCTGCACGCTGCGACGATGGCGTGGAAGGGCGAAGGCGACGACACAGAACTGACCATTCACGACGCGTCGCAGGGCGTGGTGCACATGGCCGCATCGATGGCCGAGATCTTCGACTTGAAAGAAGAACAGGTTCATGTCACGTCGCCTTACGTGGGCGGCGGCTTCGGCGGAAAGACGATGTGGCAGCACCAGGTGCTGGGTGCCGCAGCGTCGAAGCTGGCAGGACGGCCGGTGCGCATCATGTTGACTCGCGAAGGCGTCTACCGCATCGTCGGCGGCCGGACCAGCACCGAGCAGCGCGTCGCCATCGGTGCCCAGGCCGACGGCACATTCGACGCGCTGATCCACACGGGCACCGTGACGATGACGGCGCACAACGCGATGCCCGAGCCGTTCATCGTCGGCTCCCGTTGCATGTACTCGGCTGGCGCAATCGAGCTCGACGTGCAGGTCGGCAAGATGGACATGATCGCCAATACGTTCATGCGCGCGCCAGGCGAGTCGGTCGGCACCTTCGGGCTCGAGAGTGCGATCGACGAGCTGGCCGACGCAATGGGCATGGACCCGATCGAGCTGCGGCTGAAGAACGAACCCGAGAAGGACCCGACAACCGGCATGGCGTTCTCGTCGCGTCATTTGGTCGAGGCCTATCGCGCGGGCGCCGAGCGCTTCGGCTGGAGCGAGCGGCATGCGCAGCCGGGAACGCAGCGCGAAGGGGAATGGTTGATCGGCATGGGTGTCGCCAGCGCGACCTACCCTTACTACCGCATGCCGGGTGGTGCGGCGCGCATCATCCTGTCGAAGCGGGACGACGGTGACGTCACGGTGAAGGTCGAGATCGCAGCGCACGAGATGGGCATGGGCACCGCCACGGCGCACACGCAGGTGGCGGCCGAGCGGCTCGGACTGCCGATGGACAAGGTGCAGGTCTGCTACGGCGACTCGCGTTTCCCAGGTGTCGTGCTGGCGGGCGGGTCACAGCAGACTGCGTCGATCGGCAGCGCCGTGATGGCGGCGCAGGCGGCGCTGTTCAAGGCGTTGCTCGATCATGTCGGCCGGGATTCGCCGCTCCACGAGCTCAAGCCTGACGAGGTCGAGGGACGAGACGGTGCGCTCTGCAGCATCCAGGAGCCGTCGAAAATGGAAAGCTACGCGGCGCTGCTGACGCGGGCCAAGCTCGATGAGCTGACGGTCGAAGGCGAGGCCCCACCACCGTTGGAGATGCAGCACTGGTCGATGCATTCGTACGGCGCGCAGTTCTGCGAGGTGAGGGTCAACTCGGTGACCGGCGAGGTGCGTGTCAGCCGCTTCCTCGGGTCGTTCGATTTCGGGCGCATCCTCAATGCGAAAACCGCGGCGAGCCAGTTTCGTGGTGGCATAGTGATGGGTCTCGGACTCGCACTGATGGAAGAGACGCAGCTCGATGAGCGCAATGGCCGCGTGATGAACCCAAGCCTGGCCGAGTACCACGTGCCGGTGCACATGGACGTCCCGGAGATCGACATCATCTGGACCGACATCGCCGACCCGCACGCGCCGATGGGTGCGCATGGCATCGGCGAAATCGGCATCACGGGGGTTGGTGCAGCGGTTGCAAACGCGATCTACAACGCGTGCGGAAAGCGCGTGCGCGACCTGCCGATCACGCTCGACAAATTGTTGTGAGGCGTTGCGGCATGTGGCTTAAACGCTGTCTCCCGCTTCGCCATTCGTCCAGGCCTTCGTTAGCAGGAGCATGATCCTCGCCAGCCCGAAGTCAACGCCACCGCAGCTTCGAGCCAGCGTCGAATGGCGCTGCAATTTCGGCACGCAATGGTGATTGAAAATCGCCATCGCATAATGGCGAACCACCATGAGGCCCAGGCTCACGCAGTGGGTGAAACAGTGTTCGCGCTCGGTCACGATGCCGCGCCGCCGCTGCACAGCCAACTCGAGCGATCTGCCTACCGCCCTTGCGTCGTGAGCGTCAATGGGTACGGTTCGAGATCACAAGGCCGCCATGGTCTACCCGTTTTCCACTTCTAACGCTTAGGAGAGTGAAATGAGCCGCGGATCGCCGTCGATGGTTGCACTGTTGGGACTTCTCGCTGTCGCGCATCAAGGTGCATCCGGATGACACTGGGGCGTTAAAAAAAACGGCCCGCAGTCCATCGGCAAGTCGCGCGGCGGATGTATCACCAAGATTCATATGGTTGCCGCGGATGCTCGCACGGCCGTGACGTTCTCGCTCTCACCAGGACAGGCGCATGACGCACCCGAGGGCCGCGCGCTGTTGAGTCGACTGGGCGCGCCAAACCGGCCGCTGCACTTACTCATGGACAGAGCCTACGAGGGCATCGAAACACGACAACTGACACTCGATCTGGGCTTTGTCTCCGTCGTTCCACCGCTCAGGACCCGCATCGAGCCCTGGGAATACGACCGCGAGATGTACAAGCGTCGTAACGAGGTCGAACGCCTGTTCCGCCTCCTGAAGGGCTACCGGCGCATCTTCTCGCGCTTCGAGAAGTTGGATGTCCTATTCATCGGCTTTATCAACTTCGTGCTCATCGCCGATGGGCTACGTAGTGTTAACACGCCCTAGCCCATCGACCCCAAGCGGTACTCGATTCAAGTCGATGAGCTTCCCGAAAGCCGTCATTCGTCTGCGTGGGTCGAGGGCACCCCGCCGTGCGCGTGCGTCAGGCCGCCACGCCTATTCCCAGGACTTACCAGATGACCAGAAAACGGGATCGTCGCATCCGTGCGGCGCACCGCTCAGAAGCGCTCGACCCAGGGCCGCACCTCGATCTCCCAAGACCAAGCGCTGCGCGGTTGTGCAAGCAGGTGCACATAGGTGGCAGAAATGGCGTCGGGGTCCAGCTGCAGGTCTTCACCGTCGTTCGACACGCCTGCGGGACGGATTGCGCCGTCGATGACGACGTGAGCGACATGAATGCCTTGCGGCGCGAGCTCGCGCGCCATGCTCTGCGCGAGGCCACGCAGGGCGAACTTGCCCATAGCGAATGCGGCGGATTGCGCGAATCCCTTGACTCCGGCGGAAGCGCCCGTGAACAGCACTGCGCCGTGCCGTTCGAGCAACATGCGGCGCACGGCTTGCTGGGCGACGCGAAAGGCGGCAATGGCGGTGACGTCGACAGCGCCTGCGACCGCCTCGGCATCGACCTCGACGAACGGTCCTCGAACGCGCTGGCTGGCGTTGTAGACGACGACGTCCGGCGCGCCGCCGAGTGCCTGCGCGGCCGCGTCGAACAGCGCGCC